>CAMCOJ010000156.1 GCA_945876405.1 uncultured Ruminococcus sp. | reverse complement strand
TTTCTGCCTGTCTCGTGGGCTCGGAGATGTGTATAAGAGACAGACATAGTACTTAGTCTTATTGACAAGGATAGCCATATTCCAGTTCCTACAAGAGAGGCAGACCTTGAAACTCATAAAAAGCGAACTGAGTGCCAAAACACAGGAAGAATGGGAACGTGCTGATGAAATTTCATTTTCTTTATAATTATCTTTCTGAAAATCTTTATCTAATGATAACACATGAGAACAGTTGAGGAAAGTACATAGTATTGCCAATCAGCCAATCGAATAACAAACGCCTATCAACTAACGTATTTGCGTTAATTGATAGGCGTTTTTATTTTTGTATCAGGGTTAAGAAGTTCGTGTAATCATTCGAAAACTAACGGATACTTACTCCCACTCCACAGTCCCCGGCGGCTTTGAGGTGATGTCGTAAACAACTCTGTTTACATGCTCAACTTCGTTGCAGAGTCTGTTTGAAACTTTAGCGAGAACATCATAAGGAATCCTTGCCCAGTCTGCTGTCATGAAGTCGTCTGTTGTAACGGCTCTGATTGCGATGAGGTGGTCGTATGTACGGTGGTCACCCATAACGCCGACAGTCTTTACATCAGGGAGAACTGCGAAGAACTGCTTGAGTTCGCTTTCGATGCCGCTCTTTTTAATCTCATCACGGAATACAGCGTCCGCTTCCTGAAGGATCTTTACTTTTTCTTCTGTTATCTCACCAATGATTCTTACGCCAAGTCCCGGACCAGGGAATGGCTGTCTCCATACGAGTTCATGCGGAATGCCGAGCTTTTCACCGACCTGACGGACTTCATCCTTGAAAAGATCACCGAGCGGTTCGATAATTCCGTCAAATGTGATATCCTTCGGCATCTCAACCATGTTGTGGTGTGTCTTTATAGTAGCAGTGCTGCCCTTGCCGCTGGCATTGCCCTTGCCGCTTTCGATACGGTCAGGATAAATAGTGCCCTGTGCAAAGAATCCGCCTTCTGCTTCTTCACGTACCTTGTCCCAGAATACCTTGTAGAATTCGGTACCGATTATCTTTCTCTTCTGCTCAGGATCAGTTACTCCCTTAAGTTTTTCAAGGAACTGCTTCTGACAGTTTACTCTTACAAAATTCATATCGAAAAGACGGGTAAATGTTTCCTCAACGAAGTCACCCTCGTCCTTTCTCATAAGTCCCTGATCGACAAATACGCAGGTGAGCTGTTTGCCGACTGCACGGCTTAAAAGACCTGCTGCAACTGAAGAGTCAACACCGCCCGAGAGACCGAGAACAACTTTCTTGTCGCCGATTTTTTCTCTGAGCTTTGCAACTGTTTCTTCTATAAAGTTGTCCATCTTCCAGTCGCCTGTGAAGTCACATACTTCAAAAAGGAAGTTTCTTAAGATTTCTTTTCCGTATTCGCTGTGAGTTACTTCAGGGTGAAACTGTACAGCGTAGAGTTTCTTTTCAGGGCAGGCCATAGCAGCGCACGGACAGTCCTTTGAAGTGGCAGTAATGCTGAAACCTTCAGGTATCTGGCTTATGTAGTCTGTGTGGCTCATCCATACTGTGTTCTGTTCAGGTACGCCTTTAAATACAGCACAGCTGCTGTCTGACTTGATTTCTGTTTTTCCGTATTCTGATGTTACGCATGTTGAAACTGTACCTCCGAGAGTGTAAGCCATAAGCTGACATCCGTAGCAGATACCGAGAACCGGAATACCGAGTTCAAAGATTTCCTTTGAAATGTGCGGGGAAGTTTCATCGTAAACGCTGTTCGGACCGCCGGTAAAAATAATACCTGCAGGGTTAAGGGCTTTAATCTCTTCGATTGGTGTGTCAAATTTCTTGATTTCGCAGTAAACACCGCATTCGCGGACTCTTCTTGCGATGAGCTGGTTATACTGACCGCCGAAGTCAAGAACTATGCAGAGCTGATTTGTCATAAGATAAATTCCTTTCTGAAATTTGGTTACTGAATATAATAATTATAGCATTTTTTTATGAAATATGTCAATGATATTTTATGCAAACATCCGGTAGATTTTCTCGTTGTGCTGCCTCACACTCAGAACAATGCCGATAACGATGTACATACTGAGAAGTGCGGTACCTCCGGCGCTTACGAAAGGCAGAGGAATACCAATTACCGGCATTACCTTAAGTACCATTCCGATGTTCATGGTACAGTGCGTAAACAGCATGGCGAATGCACCCATGCAAATATTTTTTCCCAGTTCATCACATGCAGTTCTGCTGTCAGCTATTATCTTTATGCAGATAAATGCAAAAACAAGAACAAGGGCAGTACAGCCTACAAATCCGAATACATAGCCTACATAGGAGAAAATGAAGTCATTGTAAATCTCAGGAACATTGCTTTCTCCGTTTCCGAAGAGACCTTTTCCGAAAATATTACCTGAAGCCAGGGAAGAAAGTCCGAGATCCTGCTGCCATTCTATTCCTTCAGGGTCGCTTCCCGGATTGAAAAGTATCATTATACGTTCCTTCTGAACAGAACCGAGAAGATACTGCCAGGCAACAAATATAACTAAAGGAACTGCAAGAACCGCCGGAATTATATATGCTAATGATAGTCCGGCCGAGTAAAGCATGATCAGGAACATCATGATAAACACAAGTGCTGTACCATGGTCGCCCTGTTTCATAACGATGAGAATGGGAACCGCCCCGTGCAGACAGATAAGAATTATGTTTAAAATATTGTTAAGATCCTCACGAACCTTGTAAAGATGGTATGAGAATGAGAGAAGAAATGCAATTTTCAGAACTTCTGCCGGCTGGAATGTAACCGGTCCGAGTTTAAGCCAGGCAACATCGTCTGTTCCTTCAACACCTATTCCAAGAGATGTAAATGTAAGAAGTACCGGAATAAGAGCAGCGGGAGCGTACAAAAACCAGAGCTTTGAAAACTCTCTGTAGTCAAAGCATGATATGAACAGACAGATGACAAGTCCTGTGATCATGGAAAAGAGCTGTGTCCTGTAAACTCCGTACCCTATGGTTCCGTTTGCAGACAGCGAATACAGAAGAGTGATTCCGAGTACAGTACATGCTGTAACCGCAAGCAGCAGCAGTTTGTCAAGATTCTTAAAATATTTTTTTACTGCTTCAGTAATTGTTTTCAGATTGTTCATTTTTGCTCCTTTCAGAAGAGACCGTTTTCATCAAGATACTGCTTTATTGCTCTGGTTACACCACCTGAGTTATTGCTTCCGGCAATATATTTTCCGTGGAGCTTCATGTCATCATTTGCATTATCCATGACGTAACTGTATTCAGCCTGTGCCAGAAGATCTATATCGTTGTAGAAGTCACCGAATGCCATTGTTTCTTCCTTTGATATTCCAAGAGATTTCTGAATTGTATTCAGTGCGGCACCCTTGTTGATACCCGGGTTCATTATGTCCATCCACAGATGTCCTGAGACAACAAGTGTAAGTTCTTTGCCGAATATTTTATCAAGAACAGGGTATGAGTAGGTTTTCGGATCGTTTTCATCATAGATTGCAATCTTGAAAATATCATCTCCTGTATTTGCGAGGTCATCGCATATCTGTCTGGAGTTATAGTAGAATCCCAGTTCCTTTTCTGAATGCAGACTGAATCCGCCTGCCGCATAGATACCTCTTCTGCCGCAGAGAACAGGGTATGCCTCAGGAATTTTGTCGCGGCATATCCTTACTATTCTGCTGACCGTTTCCGATGCGATACTGCTTATAAATTCTTCTTTACCGTTCTGAACTATAAACGCACCGTTGTCGCAGATAAAGCTCATTTTTTCAGAGTAAGGTTCAAATATCGGAGTAAGAGCGGAGTATGACCTTCCGCTGGCGATTGTAAACCGTATATCATGTCTTTTAAGTCTGTCCATAACTTCTGAAAAGTCAGGCGGGAGTCTTTTTTCGTCATCAAGTAGAGTTCCGTCCATGTCGGTTGCGATAAGTTTTATCATTAACTGTTCATTCCTGTTCTGTTTTTTAATTCAGCCTTCTCTGTTCCAGTACTTCCTGTCGAGTGATCTGTACTGAACGGCCTGTGAAATATGCTTTTTATTTATTATGTTGGTTTTGTCAAGGTCTGCAATTGTCCTTGCAACCTTGAGAATTCTGTCATAAGCTCTTGCGGAAAGTCCCATCTTGTCAAAGACACTGCATAAAAATGTCTCAGCATCTGGCTCGAGGGGGCAGAATTCACGAAGTTTGGCAGATGTTATACGTGCATTGCATGAAATACCGGTTCCCTCAAATCTTTTTATCTGTATCTCACGGGCATCCTGTACACGCTGCCTTATTGAAGCTGAGCTTTCTTCAACAGTATCAGAGGAGAGATGTTTAAACTCTACCGGAGCGACTTCGATGTGAAGGTCAAATCTGTCGAGCAGCGGTCCGGAAATTCTTGAAAGATAGTTTGAAACCTGCTTCGGAGAACAGATACATTTTTTCGTAGGGTGTCCGAAGAAACCGCACGGACAGGGGTTCATTGCAGCAGTAAGCATTATAGATGACGGATAGGTAATCGTTCCGTTTGCACGGGAAATAGTCACTTTCTGTTCCTCGAGTGGCTGACGGAGTATCTCAAGGGTTTTCCTGTCGAATTCAGCAAGTTCATCGAGAAACAGAAGACCGTTGTGGGCAAGCGAAATCTCGCCCGGATGCGGAATGGTGCCTCCTCCGGCAAGACCGGCAGATGAGATTGTGTGATGCGGGGCACGGAACGGACGAACCGTGACGAGAGGGGTATCCTTGTCGACAAGACCGGAGATAGAGTGAATATTGGTGGTTTCTATTGATTCCTCAAATGTCATAAGAGGAAGAATTCCGGGAAGTCTTTTGGAAAGCATGCTCTTTCCGCTTCCGGGGCTTCCGATAAGCAGGGCATTGTGTCCGCCGGCAGCTGCTATTTCAAGTGCATGCTTTGCGGCGTGCTGTCCTTTTATGTCGGAAAAATCCAGTTCGGATGTGTTCTGCGTCATCGGCACGGTGTATTTTTCTGATTCGGAAATTTTCTTTCCTCCGGTAAAATGAGCAATAACTTCTATAATAGATTTTACACCATAAACATGTATTCCGTCAACTACTGAAGCTTCAAAAGCATTGTCCGATGGCACAAAAATATTTTCTATGCCGTTTTTCATAGCCATTATCGTCATAGGCAGAACTCCGTTTACATGGCGGATGTTGCCGTTAAGTGATACTTCCCCTATGAAACAGCAGTTGTCTGTGTTTTCGTTTATAACGCTCATGGATGAAAGAATTCCGACAAAAATTGCAAGATCGTGAACCGAACCGCTTTTCTTTGTGTCGGCAGGTGCAAGGTTTACCATAACTTTTGCATTCGGAAATTTTATTCCTCCTGCTCTCATTGCTGCTTTGATTCGTTCCCGGCTTTCCTTCACAACCATATCCGGCAGACCGACTATTTCAAAAGCAGGCTGTCCCATGCTGATGTCGGTTTCGACATCAACGGAAAATGCATTGAGTCCAAACAGACCCATAGTGTTAATCTTAGAAAACATAATTTTCTACTCCTTCCTTATTATGACTTATATGTCTTAAAATATATTATCATATTATGGAAGAAAAATCAATATATTACACGAAAATATTTTTATAAATTTTTTTCGACAGGAGAGAGGAGAATACGGGACGGATAGAATCTGTCTCTTATACACATCTGA
>CAMCOJ010000155.1 GCA_945876405.1 uncultured Ruminococcus sp. | reverse complement strand
GAATGGCTGTTTGTGCAGTTCTCATTTTTTCTACACTGGTCCGCAAAATTCACAAAGGAAAACTTGGAAAGATTTATTTTATGATGCTTCTTTCGGTTTTTTTCAGTTCAGCTTTTGATGTAGTAGCAGTGAGACTTGACAATGTAACTTCAGAATTAATACCACTAAAGTATTTTGCAAATATCGGATATCTTTTTTTTCATAATCTGACCGGGGCGATGTATTCTGTATATATAATAGCTATAACCGACAGTATGCATCTTGTGCGAAACCGGCGTTTACTGAAAACAGCATACTGGATTCCTCTTGCAGCTGTAGCTGTACTGCTTGTTGTTAATTTGTTTAACGGATGTCTGTTTACATTTGATGAAAACGGGATATATAAGCGCGGAGAAATGTTTCTGGTGCTCTATATCAGTAAAGCATTTTATATTGTATTCGGCATGTATTACCTTTTTAAATATCGTAAAACTGTTGCGTTTGACAGATGGATTGCACTTATGCTGGTTGTTCCGGTAAGCGTATTTTCAGCTTTCATACAGCTGTTATTCCCTGAAATGATAATCGAGATATTCATGAATGCCATAAGCATAATGTTCGTTTCGACTATTGTTCAGAGACCTGAGGAATTTCTGGATGTCGAAACAGGCGCAAGAAATGAAACTGCACTTATTTCCGACACAAAGAGAATGTTCATAACAGGTAAACCTGTTGATATGATACTCATTAAGATAATAAACTATCAGAATATGCTGGACTATATAAGCAGTGAAGATGTCTCTGCAATTATGAGAAAAATAGTGTCTTTTCTGTACGAAAAGTCTGAGTCCATGAAGATGAAAAATACGGATATTTATTTTCAGAAACGCGGAATGATATGTATTATTTCCGAGGCGGAATATCACGACAGAATATCCGGATATCTTAATGAAGTGATGGAATATCTCAGAAATCCTATCGTAGTTTCTGAAATTTCCCTGAATTGTGATGTCAGTGTGTGCAGTGTAAGGTGTCCGGAGGATATAGACAGTTTTGAGAGCATTAACCTCTTTATCAATAATTTCATTGACAAGGGCAGTTCAGCTGATAAGCTGTATGAAGCTTCTGATATAATCAACAACAGAAACTACAGCATTCAGCTAAACATAGAAACAATTATAAACAAAGCGATTGCAGAAAACAGGTTTAAGGTATACTATCAGCCTATCTATTCAGTTTCTGAAAAGAGATTTGTCTGTGCCGAAGCACTTATAAGACTCTATGATGATGAATACAGTTTTGTATCACCTGAACTTTTTATTCCTGCAGCCGAAAAAAACGGCAGTATTCACAGAATAGGAAAATATGTCCTTGAAGAAGTCTGCAGGTTTATCTCATCGGAACAATTCAGAAAACTCAGCATTAGTTTTATAGACGTAAATCTCTCTGCAGTACAGTGCATGAACAGCAATCTTACAGGCGAGATACAGGAGATTCTTGCAAGATACGGTGTGCCGCCGAAGAGCATAGTACTTGAAATAACTGAAACGGCAGCCTCACATGAACACAATATTATGGATGAGAACATTAAGCTTCTTACTGATGCAGGTTTTGACTTTTCACTTGATGACTTCGGGACAGGTTATTCCAATATGAGCAGGATAGCGGATCTTCCGTTTAAGATAGGCAAGCTTGACAGGATATTTACAAGAACCGGTGAAAATGAAAAACTTGATCTTGTAACTGAAAGTTCAGTACATATGATGAAGGCCATGAATATGAAGATAGTTGTTGAAGGTGTCGAAACAAGGGAGATGCTTGACAGATTCACCAGCCTTGGATGCGACTATATTCAGGGATATTATTTCTCCCGTCCTCTTCCGGAGGATGAATTTGTAAAATTTATACTTGAAAACCAGATGGTGAGCTGAGAATAAAATCCGGTATATTTCAGATAATAAAACATGGATGTAAACTGCATCCATGTTTTATTTTTTTGAAAGAAGGAAAACAATTTTGAAAAAACCGGAAATAAAGAAGATTACCGGACGTGAAATAATTGATTCACGCGGAAATCCAACCGTAGAAGCAGTGGTTCTTCTCACAGACGGAACCTTAGCCAGAGGAACAGCTCCGAGCGGAGCATCAACAGGAGAATTTGAAGCACTTGAACTCAGGGACGGAGACGAAAAAAGATACCTCGGAAAAGGTGTGACCAGAGCGGCAGGGAATATAAATAATGTTATAGGACCGCTGCTTGAAGGAAAGGATGCTTCTGATATTTATGCGATAGATGAATATATGAAAAAAGAAGATGGAACACCGGAAAAGTCAAATCTGGGTGCAAATTCACTTCTTGCAGTTTCATCTGCATGTACAAAAGCAGCAGCAAAGTTCTACGGTATACCACTGTACAGATTTCTCGGTGGTGCACAGGCAAATATCATGCCTGTTCCCATGATGAATATCCTCAACGGCGGAGCCCATGCTTCCAATACAGTTGATGTGCAGGAATTTATGATAATGCCTGTGGGGGCAGAGAATTTCTCTGAAGCATTAAGGCAGTGTACAGAAGTGTATCATTATCTTGCGTCGATACTAAAATCAAAGGGTCAGTCAGTTTCTGTAGGAGACGAGGGTGGTTTTGCACCTGATCTGAACAGCGATGAGGAAGCCATTATTACTATTCTTGAAGCAGTTAAGGCAGCCGGATATGAACCAGGAAAAGATTTTATGATTGCACTTGACGCAGCTGCAAGTGAGTGGAAAAGCTCAGAAAAGGGAAGATATGTTCTGCCTAAGTCGGGAAAAGTGTATACTTCCGAAGAACTTATACAGCACTGGAAAAATCTTTGTGACAGATATCCTGTTATTTCTATAGAAGATGCCCTCGATGAAGATGACTGGCCGGGCTGGAGTCAGCTTACAAAGGAGCTTGGAAGCAATGTTCAGCTTGTCGGGGATGATCTTTTTGTAACCAATACTAAGAGAATAGCAAGAGGTATTGAACACAGGTGCGGAAATTCAGTTCTTATAAAACTGAATCAGATAGGAACTGTTTCCGAAACCATTGAAGCTGTTAAGATGGCTCATAAAGCCGGATATACAGCTATAGCATCACATCGCAGCGGTGAGACAGCGGATACCTTTATTTCTGATCTTTCAGTTGCTTTGTGTACCGGACAGATAAAATCAGGAGCACCCTGCAGAGCGGAGAGAACATCAAAATATAATCAGCTGCTTAGAATTGAGGAGCAGCTTGGAAAATCAGCGGTATATCCCGGCATGAAGACTTTCGGAGTAAAAAGAATTTAACGGCACAGAGTTTGAAAAGAACACAGAAAGTGTTGACTTAAAAGTACTTTCTGTGTTCTTTTGTATGTTTATGCCCGCTGACATCAAACAAAAAATATTAAAAAATAATTGAAAATAATTTCATAATATGTTATAATATCTGAATAAGTACTTGTGTTTCAGAGGGGAAGGTGTTTGTGCCGTTTATAAGACGGCTGATAATTATGATATCATATAATGGTGAAAAATGTATTGTATGCGAATCAGAATTTACAGATTCCGATGACATAGTAGTATGCCCTGACTGCGGTACTCCTTATCACAGAGAGTGCTACAGGGAAAAGAACGGCTGTATAAATCATGAGCTTCATGAATCTGGTGGCAGCTGGATGGCTGAGTCTTTCAAAATGAAGATAAAAAAAGACGCAGTAAAAAAAGTATGTCCGGACTGTTCGTTCATAAATCCACAGGATGCAGAAAAGTGCAGAAACTGCGGATCGGATTTTTCCGGTCGTGAATGCAGAAAGATAGATCTTTCAGATGATAAGGTTGTTCGTATCGAACTGGATGCGGATGCAGATTATTTTGGTATGAATCCAATGGAAATAATGGATGAGGGTTCAGGTATAACAATCGGAGAGATGGCTGATTACGCAAAGAACAATAAGCTTTACTATATGCTTTCCTTCAGAAGACTAAAAAAGGCTGCTGTCAAGTTTTCATTGAACTTTTTTGCATTTTTTTTCCCGGAATTCTACTGTGCCTCGAGAAAAATGTATCCTGAAGCAATTGCTGTACTTATTCTGAGGTTTATTCTGCAGATACCATCATATTTTGAAGTTATATCCCAGATGGATACCATGGGTTTTCCATACGCAGCCGGTATCTACTCAAATCTTATAAAGTTTGCTTCTGACCATGCGTTCAGTCCTTCAGTGGTAAATACAGCAAATTCACTTGATGTGGCACTGCGGGTTGTATTCAGTCTGCTTGCGAATCAGATTTATTTCAGGCATACGGTTACAAAACTTAAAAAATTAAGAAAACAGGTTCCGGATTATCTTAAGTACAGAACAGTTATTAAAACATCAGGCGGAATAAGCGTGGTTGCTGTTGTTGGAATGGTACTCATTCAGATGTTTCTCGTAAGTACTATGATTTTTGTACTTATGCTGCTTGCATAAAAAATACTGCAGGATTTACAAAAATAATATTGTAAAATCCTGCATTTTTTTTTAAAAACCTCTTGACACAGAGTGTCGAAAATGATATAATTAACATGTTATCCTTGCTCACACAATTGTGGGCGAAATCCAGAAGGAGGTGCAGTTATAATGGCAAAGGTTAAAGAAACTTACGAATTAATGGTTATCTTCAACACAAAGCTTGGCGAAGAAGGAATCAAGGAACTCGTAGAAAAGTTCAAAGAAAGAATCGAAAGACATGCTACACTCAATTCAGTAGATGAATGGGGTAAGCGTAAGCTCGCTTACGAGATCGAGGATGAAACTGAAGGTTATTATGTTCTTTACAACTTCGAATCTACACCGGATTACCCGGTAGAGATCGAAAGAAGACTTAACATCAACGAAAACGTTCTTCGTTCTTTAGTAACAGTTGCAGTTGCTAAGTAAGCAGCAGAAAAGGAGGAAATATGTTTAATAAGGTAATTCTCATGGGTAGACTGGTTGCAGATCCAGAATTGAGACAGACTCCTAGTAACATTTCCGTTTGCCGTTTCAGAATCGCTGTGGACAGAGGTTATACTTCAAACAGCGGTGAAAGACAGGCTGATTTCATTTCAATCGTTGCATGGAGACAGCAGGCTGAGTTTGTCAGCAAGTATTTCTCCAAAGGTAAGATGATTATAGTTGAAGGTTCACTTCGTAATGCAGACTATACTGATGCAAACGGAGTTAAGCACTATGCTATGGAAGTTCAGGCTGACAGAGTATCATTCGGTGAATCCAAATCAGCTTCACAGAACGCTCCTTCAGGTAATTTCCAGCAGCCTTCATATCAGCAGAACAACGCTTCTGCTGCACCGGCAGCTAATGAATCAGTTCAGATTGGTGACTTAGGTGACTTTGAAGAAATCCTGAGTGACGGTGACGTTCCTTTCTGATGTAACAAATTTTCGTACAAGTATATTTTAGTGTTGAGGAGGGTTAATCATGGAAAAGGAAAAGGACAGAGAAAGAAGTCCTCGTAACGCAAAGAGACCTCGCAAGAAGGTTTGCTCATTCTGCGTTGATCGTGTAGAAGTTATCGACTATAAGGATGTTGCTAAGCTCAGAAAGTGCATGACTGACAGAGCTAAGATTCTTCCAAGACGTGTAACAGGCACATGTGCTTTCCACCAGCGTGAACTTACAAAGGCTATCAAGAGAGCAAGACACGTTGCGTTACTTC
>CAMCOJ010000154.1 GCA_945876405.1 uncultured Ruminococcus sp. | reverse complement strand
ATTTCTGCCTGTCTCGTGGGCTCGGAGATGTGTATAAGAGACAGGTGGAAGTATGCCTTCGCTTTCAGACCTCAGAGATGCTGCTGTAACCTGTATGGGACACGGAAGTTTCGGTGAAATATCCCTCGCAGCCGCTGATACCGAAATAGGTCTGAAGATAGGATATCTCCCTGAAGGAACAGTGTGTACCTCTGTACAGGATGATTTTATGAGACAGCTGAAGGAACTTAAACTTGAAAGATTTCGTTCTGCTGCAGGCGAACAGCTTGAACTCGATCTGCGTGAAAACCTGCGTGTAAAATCAGAAAAATCAGCTTTTCTTGATCTGAACCGTTCATTTTTTCTACACAGGTTGTCTGTTATTAATATTCATTTTGGTGAACAGCTCTTTGCTAATCAGGATAACGCAACCTGGAAAGAAATCTGGAGGCTCCGCTGGACTCCTGAAACAGAGATAGAGATAGTTGAAGCTTCACTTAACGGTGATACTGTGGAGCAGACTGCAAAGTATATTCTGAACAAATCTATTAATGAATCACAGAGCCTTTCAGAAACAGCAGAAATTCTTTCACGTGCTTTTGAATGCGGTCTTTCCGATACAGTAAAAACAGCAGTTCTGGCAGTTGGCAGACTTGCTGCAGACTGTACGGATATTAAAGATACAGGTGATACCCTTGGAACGCTTTCTTCCATAATTCGTTTCGGAAGCATACGAAGAATTGAGACTGATCCGCTTATCCCTCTTATGAAGCGGCTCTTTCTCAGATTTTGTCTGGGAGTATATTCTGCTTCTTTGTGCGACAAAGCAGCAGCTGAAGAAATAGTGAGAGTAATATCAAAAGTGAATGATGCCTGTCTGTCACATGATTTTCTTGATGAGGAACGTTTTGTTTCAGTGCTTGACAACATTGCAGACAGTGACACTGTAAATCCTCTTGTTTCAGGATTTGCCTGTGCTGTACTTACAGAACGCGGAAAAATTTCATCTGAAAAACTCTCAGAGCTCATCAGCCGCAGACTGTCAAAAGGAACTCCGCCTGCTGACGGTGCACTGTGGTTCGAAGGCCTTTCAAGGAAAAATCACCGTTCACTTATAAGCAGGATTAGCCTGTGGGAAAAGCTTTGCAATTTTATATCGGAACTTGATGATGAAGAGTTTAAACCTGTACTTATTTGTCTGAGACGTACTTTTGCAGAATTTTCTCCTTCTGAAAAATCTGATATTGCGGAAAATATTGGTGAGGTTCTGGGAATTTCGCCTGAAGCTGCGGCTGAATTTATAACTGCTGAAATTACATCAGATGAAAAAGCTTCTCTTGATGAACTTGATGATTTCGATTTTGGTGATATATGATGGAAAATAAAGAATTTCTTAAACGCTGGCGGCTGATTCTGGGAAGTGATGCTGAACAGCAGATAAATAATATGGGCGGCGCCGGACTTTCAGCAGAGGAACTTCTTATGGATTCTGCTCTTTCACAGATTTACGGCAATGACGGTGTTTCCGGAAAAGGTGCAGGCAAAGCCGGGGGAAACGGTATGTCATCACCTCAGATTACGAAATGGCTTGGTGATCTGCGTTCGCTTTTTGCCCCAATGGAAATCAAAGTAATACAGAACGATGCTATTGAGAGGCGGGGGCTTAAACAGCTCCTTTTTGAGCCGGAAATGCTTGACGGACTTGAACCTGACATTTCAACTGCTTCACTTCTGCTTATGCTTAAAGATCAGATTCCAAAACGCGCAAAGGAAAATGCAAGAATTTACATTTCAAAAATTGTTGAAGATATTAACAGGAGACTTTCAGATGACCTGAAACGTTCTGTTACTGCTGCTGTAAACCGCAGGGAACATTCTCCGATTCCGTCGGCTGCAGCTCTTGACTACAAACTCACAGTTCGCCGCAACCTTAAAAATTACAGCCCTGAACTAAAGACAATACTGCCTGAAAAATTTTATTTCTTCGAACGTGCCTCAAAATCAGCTTCAAGAACTATTATCCTTGATATTGACCAGAGTGGTTCAATGGGCGAATCCGTAATTTATTCTTCAGTTATGGGCTGCATTCTTGCCAGTATGAATTCAGTTAAAACACATATTGTTGCTTTTGATACAAAAGTTACAGACCTTACAGAACTGTGTTCCGACCCGGTTGAACTGCTTTACGGAATTCAGCTCGGTGGTGGTACTGATATTGAAAAATCAGTAGCATACTGTTCAGAGCTTGTCGCTGAACCGGATAAAACCACTATGTTTCTGATTACCGATCTCTATGAGGGAGGTAACCGGAACGGACTGATAAGGCGCATCGGGGAACTGAAAGAATCGGGTGTGAATATAATAGTTCTGCTTGCCATATCTGACAGAGGTAAACCGTGCTATGACAGCAGCCTGGCTGAAAAAATTGCTTCAATGGATATACCATGCTTTGCATGCCCGCCTGAAAAACTTCCTGAACTTCTTGAACTTGCAATAAAAAGAAGAAGTCTTAATGGTTTCGGAATTGTATAAAATCAAAAATACAGCAGAATAAATATAGTGAACGTCAAAATAAATTTGACGTTCACTATATTTATATTGCCTTGCACATCCGATGACTGCGTCATCTCCGTGCAGATCGGCACCGGTAAACGCAATTTATTTATTGCGTTTACTATAGTTCTGCTGTATTTTTCTGTCATAAACTATTCAGCCTGGAAACACCGGTTTTAACGGCTGCTTCAGCAACGGCACGGGCTACAGCAGATGATACATTTTTATCAAATACGGAAGGGATAATATGTTCCTCTGAAAGTTCATTTTCACTTACGCAGTCCTTAATTGCATATGCTGCAGCTATTTTCATTTCATCATTTATTTTTGAAGCTCTTACATCAAGAGCACCTCTGAAAATACCCGGGAAGACAAGTACGTTATTAATCTGATTAGGAAAATCACTTCTTCCTGTACCAATTACTGCCGCACCTGCTTCTCTGGCGTTCTCAGGAAAAATTTCCGGTTCAGGATTTGCAAGGGCGAAAACAACAGGATTTTCAGCCATAGATCTTATCATTTCGGGTGTAAGACATCCCGGGGCTGACACACCGATAAATACGTCAGCATTTATAATAATTTCAGACAGCGTACCTTTCCGGCAATTAAGGTTGGTCACCGATGCAATCTCTTCCTTTTCAGGAGTCTGACCGTCCCGCCCTTTGTAAACCGCACCCTTACTGTCGCACATAATAATGTTTTTGATACCGTCAGAAATGAGAAGCTTTACAATTGCCGTACCTGCCGCTCCGGCTCCGTTAACTACAACGCTGATTTTCTCCTTTTCTCTGCCGGTCAGTTTAAGGGCATTCAGCAGAGCGGCAAGTGTAACGATAGCTGTTCCGTGCTGGTCATCGTGAAATACTGGTATATCACAGCATTGCTGCAGCTTGTTTTCTATCTCAAAGCATCTCGGTGCCGAAATATCCTCAAGATTAATTCCGCCGAATGAACCCTGTATAAGTGAAACTGTCCGGACTATATCATCTATATTCTCTGACCTGATACACAGGGGAAATGCGTCAACATTTCCGAATTTTTTAAACAGTGCACATTTTCCCTCCATTACAGGCATTCCTGCTTCCGGACCGATATTTCCGAGGCCTAAAACAGCGGTTCCGTCAGTAACTACTGCCACAAGATTTGACCGGGCTGTCAGGTCAAAACTTCTGTTTATATCTCTTTGTATTTCAAGGCAGGGGAATGCTACGCCAGGCGTGTAGGCAGCTGCAAGGTCTTCGTTCGTTTCCAGTGGCACCCTGCAGGTTATCTCAATTTTACCCTTCCACTCTTCATGCTTTTTCAGTGCTTCTTCTGCGTTATTCATAAATAACTCCTTTCATGCTATTTTATAATTTTATATTTTGCACAAATATTTTCTGCATAAATCTATAATAATATACCCGAAAACAGTCCAAAAAAAGATTGAAATATTTTCGAAAATATGATAGAATATATACTGACTGTTAAAAAAACAAACGGAGGTAAATATGGAATACTGGGATATATACGATTCTGACAAAAATAAAACCGGCCGGACAATGAAAAAAAACGACTGGATACTTAAGGACGGAGAATATCATCTTACAGTACTCGGCGTTATTATGCGTCCTGACGGAAGATTTCTGATCACACAGAGAGTGATGACCAAAGCATGGGCTCCTGGCTGGTGGGAAGTGTCCGGAGGTGCTGCTATGGCAGGTGAAGAATCAGAAGAAGCAGTTATGCGTGAAATCAAGGAAGAAACAGGACTTGATGTTTCAAACGCAGAAGGCGGTTATGTATTCACATATCATCGTGAAAATCCTGGCGAAGGGGACAACTACTTTGTTGACGTTTATCGCTATGTTATGGATTTTGATGAAAGTGATCTTAACCTCCAGGAAGCAGAAACACTTGGTTACAGACTGGCTCTTCCTGAAGAAATAAAAGCTCTTGCTGACGAGGGGATTTTTCTCCACTATGACAGCATAAAAAAAGTATTTGAAATTTAATTATATTTATTGGGGGTAATTTTTTATGGCATGGTATGATGAAGCAAGATTTTATCACATTTATCCGCTTGGACTTACAGGAGCACCAAAAAAGAATGAATACGGCGAGCCTGTTCACAGACTCAGTACACTTATTCCGTGGATAAAGCACATCAAGAAAACAGGTTTCAATGCAATCTATATCGGACCGCTCTTTGAATCTGTAGGTCACGGCTATGAAACAACTGACTACAAAAAACTTGACAGCAGACTTGGTACAAATGAAGATCTTGCACACTTTGTTGCAGAGTGTCACAAGGAAGATATCAAAGTTATTTTTGACGGTGTATTCAATCATACCGGACGTGATTTCTTTGCGTTTAAAGATATAAAGGAAAAACGTGAAGGATCACAGTACAGAGACTGGTACTGCAATGTAAACTTTGGCGGAAACAACGAGTACAATGACGGTTTTTCATATGAAAACTGGGGCGGTTATAACCTTCTCGTAAAACTCAATCAGAAAAATCCTGCAGTAAAGGATTATATCTGTGATGTTATCCGTTTCTGGGTAAGTGAATTCGATGTAGACGGCATAAGACTTGATGCAGCCGATGTTCTTGATTTTGATTTTATGAAGGAGTTAAGACGTACAGCAAATACAGTTAAGCCTGATTTCTGGCTTATGGGTGAAGTTATTCACGGCGATTACAGCAGATGGGTAAACGGTGAAACACTTCATTCTGTTACAAACTATGTTCTTCATAAGGCTCTGTATTCCGGACATAATGATCACAACTATTTTGAGATTGCCCATACAGTAAAAAGACTCTATGAGATGGGCGGAAACAAGCCGGATGGTCTTAAACTCTATAATTTCGTAGATAATCATGATGTTGAACGAATTATAAACAAGCTCAACAACAAAGCTTTCTTTGTTCCTGTTCATATCCTTATGTATACTCTCCCGGGTGTTCCTTCAGTTTACTACGGTTCTGAATTCGGTATCGAAGGAAAGAAGGAAAAGTTCTCTGATGATTCACTCAGGCCAGCTCTTTCACTCAGCGATTTTGCTGATGCCCATGAGAATAATCCGTATACAAGAATTATAACTGCACTCGGCAAGATAAGAGCCTGCACACCAGCACTTTCATACGGTGATTATAAGGCTGTCTCTTATACACATCTGACGCTGCCGACGATACTCCTTGTG
>CAMCOJ010000153.1 GCA_945876405.1 uncultured Ruminococcus sp. | reverse complement strand
GAAAAAGATACTTCAGTGGGCGGTTATTCTTCTCGGATTCGGAATGGACCTCGGTGTGGTTCTTAAAACCGGAGCACAGTCACTCCCGATCATTGTATCAACTATAGCCACCTCCCTTATAATTGCATTTGTACTCCACAAGGTTCTTCATATCCCATCAAAAATATCAACACTTGTCGGTGTTGGGTCTTCTATCTGCGGAGGTTCAGCTGTTGCTGCAACAGCACCTGTAATTGATGCGGACGATGATGAAGTTGCTCAGGCAATTTCAGTTATTTTCTTCTTCAATGTTCTTGCTGCTCTGGTATTCCCGTACTTCGGACAGGTTGTCGGTTTTGATACTGCAACCGGTGAGGCGTTCGGAATATTTGCGGGTACAGCTGTAAATGATACTTCTTCAGTAACTGCTGCCGCATCAACATGGGACGCAATGTGGAATCTTGGTTCGCAGACACTGGACAAGGCAGTTACCGTTAAACTTACAAGAACTCTTGCAATCATACCTATTACACTTGTACTTGCGCTTATCCGTGCAAAGAAGAACGGTTCTGAGGGAAACAAAGTATGCATGAAAAAGGTATTTCCGTTCTTCATTCTCTACTTTATCGCAGCATCTGTGATAACAACAGTTGCTGTCAGTCTTGGAGTTTCATCAGACTTTTTCAGGCCGATAAAGGAAATAAGCAAATTTTTCATTGTCCTTGCAATGGCTGCAATCGGATTTAACACTGATATAGTTAAGCTGGTAAAGACAGGTGGCAAACCGCTCGCAATGGGTGCATGCTGCTGGATTGGCATCACAGCGGTAAGTCTGGTTGTAATGCATTTTACTGGTACAATGTAAAAAAAATAAATAAACAGGAAGCGATTTTAATGATAATTGACTCTCACGTTCACATTTTCCCGGATAAGATAGCCGAAAAAGCCGTTGCAGGCATAAGGGATTTTTATGACCTTGCAATGAGATATGACGGCAGACTTGATACGATACTGACCGAAGGGACGAAGGCTGGGGTCGACAAATTTCTTATTTTATCTGTAGCAACAGTTCCGGAACAGGTACCCGGAATTAATAATTTTCTTGCGCAGTGTGTAAATGAACACAGCGAAAGACTTATAGGCTTCTGTGCTATGCATCCTGATTTTGAAGATGTGGAATCAGAAATAGACCGTGCTGAAAAGCTCGGTCTCAAAGGCATAAAACTTCATCCGGATTTTCAGAGATTTGAAATAGACTCTGAAAAGGCAATGAGGATTTACAGGGCTGCTGAGGGCCGTATGCCTGTTCTTGTACATACAGGTGATTTCCGTACAGATTATTCAAGTCCGGAAAGAATGGCAAGAGTTGCAGAAATGTTCCCAAAGCTAGATATAATCGGTGCACATTTCGGCGGATGGTCTGAATGGAAAGAATCCGAACAGTCATATAAGACAAAGAATGTATATGTGGATACTTCAAGTTCACTGTATGAGCTTTCTCCTGACGAAGCACGAAAGATGATTGACCACTTCGGTGCTGATCACGTGTTTTTCGGAACCGATTTTCCGATGTGGGATATACCGACTGAGCTCGAACGTTTCAGCAAACTGCCTCTTTCAGATGAAGAACGTGAAATGATTCTTCATAAGAATCTTGAAAATCTTCTGGCAAAATACGAATAGCAAAAAACAACGAGCGGAAAAGCATACTTTCTGCTCGTTGTTTCTTTGTTACTGAGCTGCAATAATGCTTATCACCTTTACAATTGAAGATATTTGTGTTATCATTATTCTGTAATATGTTTTCCGAATTAAACTTATCATCAGGAAAGGCAATTAAATGAACAATATAACAGAAATAACTGACCTGCTTATCCCCGAACTAAGCATGTATTCAAATACAAACGAAAAACAACTTTTCCGTTACTATGAACCTGAACCCGGAATTTTCATAGCAGAAAGTGCAAAAGTAATCCGGCGTGCGCTTGAAGCAGGATACGAACCGCTTTCAATTCTTGCAGAAAGAAAGAGCATCACTGGTCAGGCTGCGGATATTATTGAAAAATGCAGCAGCATCCCGGTTTATACTGCCGATTCGTCGGTCCTCACCGGCATAACCGGTTTTAATCTCACTCAGGGTATTCTATGTGCAATGAGAAGAAGGACTCTTCCTTCAGTTTCCGAAATATGTTCAGATGCAGCCCGGATTGCTGTACTTGAAGATATCATGAATCAAACAAATGTCGGTGCCGTTTTCAGAAGTGCAGCTGCTCTCGGTATTGATGCAGTTATACTCACCAGAGGCTGCAGTGACCCGCTTTACCGCCGTTCAGTAAGGGTAAGTATGGGAACCATATTCCAGATACCATGGACATTTACTGAAAAATCTGAAACCGATTATATTTCTGAACTGAAAAATATGGGATTTGCCACTGCTGCAATGGCATTAGAAGATGATTCCGTCACCATTGACAATCCTGAACTTATGTCCGAAAAGAAGCTTGCCATAATACTCGGAACTGAAGGCGAAGGATTAAGAAACTCAACAATCAGCTCCTGCGACTATACCGTAAAAATTCCCATGTCACACGGCGTGGATTCACTCAACGTTGCCGCAGCTTCAGCAGTTGCATTCTGGCAGCTAGGAAATCATTAAATCCGTATTCGGCATATCATAAAATACAATTCAATTTTATCAGAGGTAAATATACAAATGAAAAAAATCAGAAAAATACTTGCAGGTACAATCGCATCGTCACTGATGTTATGTTCCGCCGGATTATTAAAATCAGAAATTCACGCCGAAAAAGCCCCTTTTAACTACGCTGAAGCACTCCAGAAATCACTTTATTTCTATGAAGTGCAGCAGGCCGGACCTCTCCCAGAATGGAACAGAGTTTCATGGAGAGGCGACTCAACAATGTCAGATGATGTACAGGGCGGCTGGTATGATGCCGGAGACCATGTAAAATTCAACCTCCCTATGGCCTATTCCGCAGCGATGCTCGCCTGGGGAATATATCAGTACGGAGAAGGCGTTGAAAAAACCGGTCAGTACGAAATATATCAGAACAATCTCGAATTTGTACTTGACTACCTTGTAGCATGTGACAGAGGAAATGAAGTGGTTTACCAGATTGGCGACGGTGAACAGGATCACAAATGGTGGGGTGCAGCCGAACTTGTTGAACTTGAAATGGGAAAACGTAATTCCTATACGTGCAATGCATCATGCGTAACCGGTGAAATGGCAGCAGCACTCGCAGCAGGTGCAGCCGCACTTGACGGAAAGTCAAAAAAAACAAAGGACTATATTAAATACGCTGAACATTATTTTAAGATAGCATGGGATACGAAGAGTGATGAATCCTATATAAAAGCTGCTTCATTCTACGATTCGTGGAGCGGTTTCTGGGATGAACTCTTCTGGGCTGCTAACTGGCTCTACATCGCTACGGGCGATAAGAAATATCTGAAAAAAGCAGAAGAATGCATACCTAATCTCGGCCGTGAAAACCAGAGTGACGAGCTTAAATTCACATGGGGCATGTGCTGGGATGACGTCATGCAGGGAGGAATGCTCCTCTATGCAATTAACACCGGCAAGGATGAATATAAAGACCGCGTTCAGAAGCACCTTGACTACTGGTCTGATCCGAACGGCGTGGACGGAAAAACGGTTCAGCGTGCTCCGGGCGGACTCGCATGGCTCGACTCATGGGGCTGTCTCAGATATGCAACCACAGCCGGTTTCCTTGCTTCCGTGGCAAGTGATACAATATTCAGCAAGGACAAGGCAAAAGTTAAGCAGTATACTGAATTTTATGAAAGCCAGATAAACTATGCACTCGGTGACAATCCTGATAAGCGCAGTTACGTCGTAGGTTTCGGTGAAAATCCTCCGATTCACCCTCATCACCGTACAGCACACGGTGCCTGGGACGATATGAAGAATGAAGCTGTCACAGAACACCGCCATACACTGTACGGTGCTCTCGTTGGTGGACCAGGAAATGACGGTTCATACACAGATGCCACTGACAACTATGTAAACAATGAGGTTGCTGATGACTACAATGCCGGATACACTGCCCTCCTCTGCAAAATGGTATCCGAATACAAATGTGAAACTCTCAGAGACTTCCCGCCTGAAGAACAGCCGGACGGACCTGAATTCTACATACAGGCAAATATAAATCAGCAGGCTGACTCATTTACCGAGCTTAAGATAAATGCAGTGAATCACTCCGCATGGCCGGCAAGAGTTATAACCGACCTTTCCTATAATTATTATTTTGATCTGTCGGAAGTATTTGAGGCAGGACTTACTGCTGATGATGTCACTGTAAAAATCGGATATGATGAATGGTCACAGGCAGAAACAGTTGGTCCGCTCCAGTACAAAGACAATATTTACTATGTAAAAATAAAATACAAAGACGGATCAGTACTCGCACCTATCGGTAAGGAACAGGAGCAGGCTGAAATTCAGGTCAGAATCTCCGTTCCCGACCAGAACAAGATCTGGGATTCTTCCAACGACTACAGTATTGAGGGTCTTACAAACGACAACCAAAATCAGAACATAACTGACCGCATCACAATGTATGACGGAGACACACTTATCTGGGGAACTGAACCAGATGGTACAAAGGCAACAGGAGTTGTTGAATTCAAACCTGTTATCCGTGACAATGAAAATTCAGAATTCTCTGAGCCTGAAACCTCTGAATCCTTTGAAGAAGATACGGAAATCGTAACTGAAGCAGAAAAGGAACCTGATGAGGAGATTCAAAATACTGAAAAACCGGATGACAGCTCAGAAACTGATCAGACTGAATCAAAACAAAGCATTATTATTCTCTCCGTTCTAATCGTAATCGCTCTTATCGGGTTCGGATTTATTGTTGCAAAAAAATCGAAGAAATAACAGGAAGTGAACGAATTGCAGCCCATTAATCTCTACACACTGACAAGGATCAGAAACATGCCGGACTTTACTGCTTTTGAAAAGCACCTTTCCCGCAGAAAATACAAGCTTCAGGAAAGAGAACGTGAAATAGAATCCCTTAACATACTGATTGACATGCTCCTTGAGGAAGGTGCCAGTTCGTTCAGCCTTGATTCATTCTATTACAGCTATGTTATTCCGCAGCTTGGAAAGGAATTTGACCTTCTGAAATTTACCGACAGCATGATAATAAATATTGAACTGAAAAGCGAAGATGTTGGTGAAGAACGTAGTTTAAAACAGCTCAGAAATAACAGACACTATCTTAAACACATCGGTTGTCCTATCCTTTCATTTGTATTTATCTCGAACACCCGGGATTTGTACGAATACAAAAATGATAAACTCTGCAGACAGAGTATGACACATCTCTGTCAGGTACTGAAAGAATATTCAGTACCCGCTGATATTTCAGTAAATGAACTCTTCAAAGTATCAAACTTTCTTGTATCCCCTCTCTGCACCCCGGACAGATTTCTCAAAGAAGAATACATTCTTACACAGCAACAGGAAACATTCAAAAACAATATTTTGAACAGACTTTCCTCCCCTGATTCTCCGGATTTTTTTTACATAGAAGGAAGTGCCGGGACTGGAAAAACCCTTTTGTTCTATGACCTGGCAAGGAAACTTTCTGAAAACGATAAGTGCTGTCTGATTCACTGCGGGACACTAACTGCAGGACCTGTCTCTTATACACATCTCCGAGCCAACGAGACAGGCAGAAATCTCGTAT
>CAMCOJ010000152.1 GCA_945876405.1 uncultured Ruminococcus sp. | reverse complement strand
AACCGTTCACCTTTTATCCCTCTTGATATCAGAAGAGCGAGTCCAAGTGAAAGTGGAAGCTGAATAAAAACAGAAAGAACTGCAAGAAGAAGTGCGTTAAATGTTGTTTTAGGAAAACCAGCTGATTTGCTGGTAAAAAGCTCTATGTAATTTTTCAGTCCGACAAACTCAGGTTCGGTAATACCATTCCAGTCCTGAAAACTGTATATAACCGACATAATTATCGGTACAATAATTATGCCGAAGAACAATAACGCTGCAGGTAACATAAACAGAGTTATTGCCAGTTTATTTTTACGAATACTGTCCATACTAAACCAGCCTTTACTAATTTTACTATGTCACATCACTGACCGATTATAATAATCGGTCAGTACAGGGATATAATTAAGGAATTTAGAAATATTTGAAGTAATCAAAATGAAATTATTTTTCAAGCTGTGCAGCCATTTCCTTCTGGAAGTCTTCAGGAGTGATTGAACCTAAATAAAGTTTCTGAAGGAGTGCAAGATATTCACCGGCATCTTCTGATTCAAGAAGTGTATCAAACCAAAGTGTAAATGACGTTGCACCGTTCGCATATTCAGCAACCTTCTTTGTGAGCTCAGGCACTTCAGAATCATCATATGTAACCTTCCATGCAGGAATACCGGCACCTGAAAGATATGCATACTTTGAAACACCCTTTGTAATTTCGAAGGCAAGTTCAGCTGAGAGATCTGCATTCTTTGTTGATGAAGCAACCATGAGAGAGTCAGCACCACCACCCATAAAATCTGTAAGTTTTGCATTTGATGAATTTACAACCGGAATAGGAGCAACAGAGAAATCCTTCGGATTCGGAGCATCTGTCATAATCGAACCACCCATCCAGCTTCCTGTAAAGTACATAGCAGCCTTTCCTGAATAGAATTCTGCACTTGCCTCGTCGTTTGAAAGTCCTGCAGCACCGTTTATAAATGCATTAATATCTGCCAGTTCCTTAATCTTCTGAGCAGAAACAAGGAAATCCGGATCTGAATATGAACCACCCTGCTTAAGAAGTGTCTTCTGAAGCTTATCTGCTCCTACAGACTTAAGAGTCAGTCCGTCATGAAGCATGGCAAGAACCCACTTGTCCTTTGCGCTTGTGGCAATCGGATCAATATTTGCAGCACGGAGTGTTTTACATACATCTACAAATTCATCCCATGTTTCAGGTGTTTCAAGATTGTTTTCCTTGAAAATCTTTGCGTTATACCACATTACAGACACTGGTGTAACAATAGTTGATCCGTAAAGTTTTCCGTCATATGTAATGTTTGTAAGTGCTGCTTCTGAAAGTTCATCTTTATACTTGTCGTAATAGCTGTCAAGCTGAAGCACCTTGCCCGAATCAACAAATGCCTGTGAAAATCCACCAGCCCATGTATAGAATACATCAGGAAGCTCGTTTGCAGCTACAGCAGATTTAATCTTAGTCTTATATGACTCATTTTCAAAAGTTTCATGAATAATCTTAACACCTTCATGACTTGCTTCAAAATCTTTGATAGCATTTACATATGCATCATGGAATGAATCACTTTCCGTCGCAATACTCCATAACGTAAGTGTTGTTGCATCCTTGCTTCCCTCATTGCTGCCTGCTTCTGTTGATTTGCTTCCACAGCCAGTTACTGCTCCGGCCATCATTGCTGCCGCAGCAATGCCACTGATTATTTTTTTGATTTTCATAAGTAAAATTCCTCCTGTAATGTGTAATGTTTTTGTTTATTTTCACATTTCTTATATTTTGATTATACCTTGAATTCAGAAGATATTGAACGTAGATATTTTACCGATATAGGTAATTTTTTTACTGATTTGCACATACGCCTGTTTTCTGAAGGGGAAAATATACAATATCAAATTATCAGCATCTCAAAAAAAGTATACTGCTCACACAATCCGCGGCATATCATTATATTTTCAATGTCATCCCTGCAAACCTGTATCGCTATTTTTCTGAAACAGTGTATGTCATTTTTCTCTATATAAGCGGCAAGTTTCCGAAGGATAAACTCAGTATTGTTGTTATTCTCCGGGATTATTACAATTCCAGTAACGAGAGAACGAATATCGCTGTTTTTTTTCAAATCATTTCTTATTTTGCATAAAACAGCTGTTACAGATACAAATACAAGTGTCAGTGTAAGTATATACCATAAATACAGATTCATATTATCAACTCCGTTTCATGATATTATATGATAATCATTCACCAGCCGTTCCATATATAATTAATCATTGACAACATAAAAAATATGGTGTATAATTAACAGTATATTAATGTTATTTCCCCTTTATTTGGAGAAAATTTAACAAAAGAAACTATATTCCATAACACATTATGGAAAACAAGGAGGAACTTAAAATGGCTATTTCACTTCAGAAAGGTCAGAAAATCGACCTTACGAAAACTAATCCGGGACTTAAAAACGTTATCGTTGGCTTAGGCTGGGACGTAAACAAATATGACGGAGGCTCAGATTTTGACCTTGACACATCTGCATTTCTTGTTGATGCTTCTGGTAAAGCCCCTTCGGATTCATCATTCATCTTCTACGGAAACCTCAAGTCAGAATGCGGTTCTGTTCAGCACATGGGAGACAACCTTACAGGTGCCGGTGACGGTGACGATGAACAGATTAAAGTTGACCTTTCAAAGGTTCCGGCAAATATCGAAAAAATTGCTTTTACAGTTACAATATATGATTATGAAACAAGACAGCAGAATTTCGGACAGGTTTCAAATGCATATATAAGAATCATAGACGAAGCTACAGGAACTGAACTTATCAGATATGACCTCTGTGAAGACTTCTCAATTGAAACAGCTCTCGTTGTCGGTGAACTGTACAGAAACAACGGTGAATGGAAGTTCTGTGCTATCGGTTCAGGATTCAGCGGCGGACTTGCGGCTCTCTGTGCAAATTACGGGCTTAATGCTGGTTAATCTTTTATTGTGCCAAAAAATAGGTTTTGGAATTAAAACCTCATTCCAAATCCTTTTTATTTTGCTTCAAATTCTTCATGTTTTTCATTAAGCCATTTTTTCAGCTCTTCAAGACCTTCAGGGGTTTTTTCAAACTCACCTTTTACGATATAATCCTCCTCAGGCGTTTTTGCAAGACAGAATTTGCCTTTCCAGACATCCACAGTAAGATTGTCACCGTTTGTTATCTTATAATTAAATATATTCCCCACACTTCCTGTATAGTTGTTTTTTTCAGCAAAGTATGTAAAACCAGGAATATCAAACTTTTTCTGCATTTTTGCACCTCATTATGACAAAATATTTTTTCCGAATTTTTTTGGAATAATAAACTTTGTAAAACAGTCGTTAAAATACCGGTCTGTCATACCGGATATATAATCAATTACTATTCTTCCTTCCATCCCCTGCGTGTGATACTTTTCAAAATAAGCCGGGTCGTATGAATCAAGGAAATCTCTGTATATCTCTGCAGATCTGTCACCGGACATCAGTTGCTGATAATATTTTTCATAGAGCACGGAAAACATATTACGAAGTTTTGAATCTTCATCTTTTATTGAGGGATTTTTATAAATTCTGGTATAGTTAAATTCCATCAGTTTCTGAAGCGCTTCATAAATACGATCAGAAATACACAAATAAGGCTTTTCATAACTGTTCAGAATAATATCAGAAGTAAGTGAATTAATTATCAGGCTGTTTGTATCACCAAGAACCTCCCTTACATCATCAGGAATTTCTTCACGACTAATCAGCCGAAGAGTAATCGCATCTTCAATATCTCGTCCGATATATGCAATAATATCACTTATCCTTACTACACACCCTTCGAGAGTCATTGGAGTTATTTTCGCACTGAATTTCTTATCAGTAAAGCATTTGTTATACTCATCAAGGAACTGAGCAAATGTTTTATCTCTCTGCGGTTCATAATGCGACTGAAGTATTTCCCCGTTATGTGCAAGTACACCGTCAAGTACCTGCAGACTGAGATTAAGCCCCCTGCCATTTTTTTCGAGTTCCATCAGAAATTTTACACTCTGGGCATTATGACAGAAACATCCCAGATTTTTTTTCTGACAAATAGAATTAAGATACCTCTCACCGTCATGACCATACGGAACATGACCAAGATCGTGAGCAAGAGCAATGGCCTCAATCAGATCTTCATTAAGTTTCAGGCATCTGCCAATCATCCTTGCTATTTTTGAAACAAGCTGAACATGCAGAACGCGGTGTGTAATGTGATCGTTGTCAAAAAAAGAAAAAACCTGCGTTTTGTCTATATATCGTGTGTATGCCTTTGAATGAATAATACGGTCAGCATCATGAAAAAAAGCCGGACGGACATTTATGCGATCAGGTATTTTTTCTTCTTTGAGACGAATGCATTCAGAACTGCGGCATGCATACCGGCTGAACATCTTTCTTTCACGCTTGTATTCATTTTTAATTATATCACTGAATATCCTGTATTCCTGACTTTTTTCCATACTTTCACTCCCCCGGTCAAAAATTTTATTTCAGAACCGCAGGCAAACCGTTTACAACTATATTCGGATCATCAAGATCAATTATAAGACAGTTTCTTCCTTCAATACTGCTGGTTCTTAGTCTGCAAGCTGCATCCTTCTTTATATTTACCGTTACATCAGGTGTTACAACAACTGTTCTGTTATCAGTAAGATTTGAAGCTGTAAGTCCCACGTCACCAACCAGTGTCTTGTAAGCAGGCTCAAGTGCCTCAAGCTTATCCTCACTGACACCGGAATCAGAAAGAATATGTTTAAGCTGCTTGTCGTTAAGTTTAGCCGATTCTGTTTCGTTTTTGCTAAGCTCAACAACTTCCCTTATCTTCTCATTTACCTGTGTGATTACATTATAGTTCAGTTCATCAGATACCACTGTGCTGAGAATCTGCTGAAAACGAGCCTTTTCATTTTCAGCTGACATAACAAACTCACAGTCAAGTACATTTTCGATAATAGAGATGTTTGGTTTATCTGCTTTTTTTGAAAAATACATAACGTGGTTTACATCAGGACTTCTGTCACTGAATACAGGATAAACAAAACCGTCAGTAGGGATTCTGCTGATAATCATCTCCGTGTTTGACTTCTTCGAGATGGTACCTGTTTCTTCGTCATAGAAAAGGCCAATATCATTTGTATTTGCCGGACAAACAGCTGTTACTATAAAGTTATACTCTTCCGTTGAATTTTCAAGATCGATATCATCGTTTTTATTCTTTTTCTTTATGGTATATGTACAGTGCGATGCAAGTACAGTAAATGAGGCAGCATAATCAATATTGGTAGTAATTTTCTGAAGAAATGCATCCATGATTTCCTCATCCTTCATTTTGGAAACAACCACATCATAAAGAATCTTCTGGGCGTTTCCATCCTCATAAGCTTCGTTAGGGAATTCATATTCGACAAGGTGCTTTCCTATTGTTCCGGTAAGAACTTTCTTTAAAGATTCAGTAACTACTTCTCTTTCCTCATCAGGTATAATACTGTGAGGTTTGCATTCTTTGTATTTAACATTCTTTTCCGGGTCAATATATGCAGAAAAAAATGAATTTATAACAAGAAAACCACTGTCTTCAGAAAAATTTTTCTTAATTTCATTAAGTTCTTTTTTGTTCATTTGTATTTCCTCTTTCTGTATCTGTGTATTAACTGTTCAGCATCATTATGAGTATAGCATTTTTATTGAAATATGTC
>CAMCOJ010000151.1 GCA_945876405.1 uncultured Ruminococcus sp. | reverse complement strand
ATAATGCACAGACAGGCGGATTCTGTATATTTATAGTTTCTTCTGCATTAATTATAGTGAACGTCAAAATAAATTTGACTTTCACTATAATTATTTTATTAATATTGCCTTGCACATCCGTTCCCTGCGGTCACTCCGTGCATATCGGCCAATAGTGAACGAAAAAATATTTTTTTCGTTCACTATATCTCTGTTTCGTTTTTTCTTTGATGACACTACAGACAATACTGCAGCTGAAATACCAGGTGCGATAATACCGTAAATATTCTTTTCTCCGGTTTTATATCCTATTCCGGAATTTGTTAAATCGATGGTTAATGGCAATATTATCATCGCATTCTGCAATTCGCTCAGATAAATATTAACCCGATTCTGAACTGAATCAATAACACCATCTTATTCATCTTATCTCATCAAGGTAAAGACTGACTTTATTCTGAATCTGTTCAGCTGCTTCATTTACTTTAATTTTTCCATTAAAATACTCATCAAGCACACCAGTCATTATTTCCTTTATTCTGCTGTTACAGGAATATGTGCGGTCTGCTGTTTTTATTATACTTACAAATTCGGAAACATCTTCTTCTGTAAGCGGTGCTGTGTCGTAAAATGTTCCGTCGGTCCTGAAACCGAAACCGGTACGGCGTGAATTTTCGATAAGAGAATTGAAAACTGATATTTTAACCGGGAAAGAAGCTATGGAAGAAGTCTTTGTCTGGTATTCATCAGAGAGCAGCATTTTGATAAACTTCCATGCACCTTCTTTGTTTTCTGATGCTGAACTGATTCCGGCTGTATTTCTTGAATATACAAGCGGTCCGGATTTTGAAACGGAAGGTATGCCTTTTAATACAATTTTTTCGTTATTCAGCGTACCATTCTGCAGTGATGCAAGAGCTGAAAGTGAAGATATACCTGATAATTCAGTATAGCAGAGATTATCTGAAAATCGTCTGTAATAGTTTCCGTATTCCTCACTTTCAGTCGGATAATCGTAATACGGAATATATTTATCATCCGGAATGCCGGTAGTATAAATATACTCAGCGATTTTTTCAAATCGTCCGTCTGTGAAACTGCATTTTTTATTTTCCCAGTCAATATAGTCACTCAGGTCTGCAAACAGAAGTGATTCACAAAGAGAACTTACAGAGGAATCGTAAAACATATTTTTCCCTTCAGCAGTTTTATAAAATTCATCAGGGGTCCATCCTGTTCCGGAGCCGAGGAACGTTTTTTTACCGGTCAGGGCGTATATATCAAAATTAATCGGAACACATGACTGCTTTTCTTTTGTTTTATAGCAGTCAAATATGTTTTCAAGAAAATCCGTCCTTCTGATTTCCTCATCTGACTCAATAAAACTGTTCAGGTCACAGAACATATCTTTTTCAGCATAAAATTTCAGGTCAAAACTGTCACTGCCAATAAATATGTCCGGTATCTTCCCGGAAACAATATCAAGATTCAGCTTTAAAATACAGTCTTCAGGATCTCTGCTGTTATATTTCAGATAATCATTTATACACACCCTGTATTCAGGATTGTCGTTATTAAATTTTTCTATGGCCTGAGTAAAATCGGTACTGCTTATACTTACACCGCCAACGGTTATTATTTTCTGATTTTTCATTTTTTCAGCCGTTTGTTCATCTGCACGTTCAAGTACAGTAATTGTGTATCCGTTTCCTGAAGTAAAGCACACTGCTCTGTCATCATCCGGCATACACATTGCTTCAACTTTGTATATGATTCCGGAATTACTCCAGTTTATGATTTTTTTACTCTTAAAACTTTTTTCTTCGGTTTTATAGACGTTATCCGAATCAAAATAACAAAGTCTTCCGTCACTGCAGCTGAAAATTTTTTCAATATCAAGTTCCGGATACGAAAAATTCTCAGATTCATCAGCAGTTTCATTTCCGGCCGGACAGATTTTTGTATCACCGGAGTCATCTGTACAGAGAATATAGTCACTTCCGTTCATGGAGAAAACCTCATTAATACTTATGTCTCCGCTTATTCCGGATAAATTTCTTATTTTCCGGGCGTCACTGTTATAGACTTCGATTGAATAAACGTCATTCTCTTCATCGTATCCAAGGCAGTAAAGTTCATTATCGGTTCCTGCCCATATATTCGGAGAAGAAAGATTTTTTTCATCAAAAACTGAAACTTCTCTGACTGTATTTCCCTTAAAATCAGACCAGAGTACAGAGTATTTATCACTGCTGTCTTTATAAAGAGTGCATACATTTCCGTCGGAAAGAACGTCGGATTTTAATGCCGTTCCGGTTATATTCAGAGAATCCGGATGAAGTTCATCAATAAGTTTTCCCTCAGTGTCATACTGATAAATAACCGGACTTTCGATGTTCGTAAAAACATTTGAGCACATAAGAATTTTATTTTTATTATCGGAAGAGCAAAGAAGTGTTCGGTTCTCTCCTCCGGTATCCAGTTCAGTATTTTTCTGCTCTTCAGCTATATATGAAAAAGCTTTTTCTGACTGGATATAAACAAAACCAGAACAATCTGAAATTCCATCTGTCTGAACAAGACTGTCAAAGCTGAAATCATCATAGTAACTGTTTATAATGCTGCCCCCTGACAGCTTCATTTCATTAACAGTTATCTGAGCTGTATCCAACTGAGTGCGGCTTACTATGCATAAATTTCCGTTTGAATTAATATATGAAGACACATATGTTCCGTCAGAGTCAGGAACAGCATCAGCAAAAGACTCATTTATGCTGCCATCTTCAGAAACTCTGTAAATATTTATTTTACTTTCTGAAACGGAAGTTTCTTCAGCAACCACATAATAACAGCTGTTACAGTAAAGCATATTTAAAATCTTCATATTCTGATTACTGATCTGTTCATATATTCTGATTTTACCTGTCATTGTATAATCAGGACTGCATTTTTCAATATATCCGTAACCAAACGAATCCCTGATATCTGCAATGATACTGCCATCCTTATCTTCAAAAAACGCAGCAATTCTCACATCATCCTCAACCGGAATCTTTTTGATTTCATTTCCGGTTTTTATATCATAAATACTGAACCATGTTGATTTTCCGTTCCTGTAACCGACATAAAATTTTTCACTGCCAAGATAAACAGCTGAAACATCTCCGGTTTCAGAATCAGAAACGTCTATGTCACTTAATTTTCCTGAAGACTGGTCAAATACCGAAAATACATACTGCTGATTTGTTTTATACGAATATCCGCATACATAAACACTGTCCCCGGCACTGCGTATATTATCCACATACGCCAGATCGCGGGAAAGGGTAACGTTATTTGTTACTGTAAAATATTCTTCCGGATTTTCAGAAATATCCGGTTTTGAATTCTCCGCAGAACTGCATCCTGTTAAATAAAGTATTGATGCAAAGGAAAGCAGTACTGATAATATTTTTTTAGTTTTCAAGACAAAACTCCCATCCAAACTGCTGGTTTGTAAGTTTATATTCATTATTAATATAGTGATAGTTAAACGGAAACCATAATTCATAATCGTCAAGTTTATAAGTGATTTCTGTATCTGTTCCAACGTCCTCAATCATCATTTGTGAAAGAGATTCATCACATTTGTTTATAATAAATTCAGCTCTGTTGTTTACCAGATCATCTATAATCTGAGTACTGTTTTTACATCTTTCATTAATCTCATCGGTTTCCTGCTGAGTCAGGTTTATCCCTCTGAGACTGTTCTGCTGCATAATATTACTGAACCCATTGGTTGAATAATACTGTCGTATCTGTTCAAGAAGCTCAGGATCCCAGTCCACCAGCTGAAAATATTTTCCATCGGTTATTTCAACATATGAGTTGTCATTCAATGAACAGTATTTTCCGTTTTTAATTTCAAATGAAACAATATCTTTCTTCGGCCCGGAATCATCATTATCTGATTGACATGATGTAAAAAGCAAACCTACTGCAAGCAAGGATAATATATTTGTACAAATTTTGTTCATAAACACACCTTTTTTATTACAGTGAAAGTCAGTGCAGCTTACTTATTAACAAACTGCACTGACTTTTACAGACACCTTAATCAAACTAATTCATATATTCTACCATTTATATTAAAATAATCTTTTTCCCTGGTCTGATATTTCATGTAATATGTTGCAGGATACTGATTTCCGTTATATACTCCATTAGTCATTGTAAAAGTATACGGAAAACTATAGTTTGATAAATACGCATCATTAGGACGATTCCAATCATAAGAAAATGTTCCAAAGATAGCATAATTGTTTATCATTACAGAATTCATATATCCTGAAGTTGTTGTATATGTTCTTATGTACTGTTCAGAACTATTTACATAATTCCATTTTCCTTGTATAAATGCAGGAGCTTCTGCTGATACACTTGCAATACATGTTGAACACATAAACATTGCTATAACCGAAGCAGATATTTTTTTATTATATTGTTCATAGTATTTTCCTTCCCGGTACATTCAATATGTACTTGCCATTATTATTCATATAATGCGTTATTACTTTTATGACTATAGTTTCTGAACCTTCCTATAATCATAAGAATTCTTGCTTCCCATCACCAGCATACCCGCCACCATTCCAAGTGACAGACTGACACATTCCATTATAATATACCATTGCATTAAAACACTAACAGCATACAAAAGGATTTCTGCCACAAGGATTTGTCTTGATTTTCTTCAGAAAACCATATGTTTCCTTATATCCGGATACCTGCATGATGAATTAATTTTTTACTGCATGTTTTAATCAGTAATACAATTCCGGTTACTTCTCACCTAGTATTTTTGATATTTTCCGGCTCTTTCGGCTGATGGAATCCATAATATGAAGCCTCACCACATGCCTTCTCTGCCATTTTCTTAGCAAGCTCTGCAAGCTTATCCATAATTTCCTTTTTCACTTTTGTTCACTCCTCTCTTTAAAATATCCTGCAATTACAAACACTGAAATAACCAGCATTAACGAACTTAAAAGCACACTGATATTCTTTATTTTCACACAATACAGAATCGTAGAACATGCAAAAACTACGATTCCAAGAATTACAGACATACTCCTGCCCCGTTTTTTCTGTTCACTGTTCAGAGGCTTGTTCTTGTTTTCAACCGGACACAAAAACAACACTGTAATAAAATACACAGCAAACTGAATAATAATTACAGCATAATTGTAATACGGTGCGGAATACTTTGCCCACCACAGACTCGCTGTCAGTACAAGTGCAAAAACGATATTACACTTCAGATATGTTTCAGCATGATATCCACCTGTCTGGCCTCTCACAACTGCAAGTACCCACCAGAAAAGCAGGGACTCCATCAGAGATTTCATTACAATTCCGGCAATAATCACTATTAGAGCGTGTACCGCAGTAGATACCATAAGTTCAAACCCATAGTGATAAACATTTCTGTCTTCTTCAGAAATCACACCATGCCTTATTGCCGAATCTGTCAGTTTTTCTGCAAATGACGTTATCATATTCTCATCACCTGCTTTTATTATAAATTATCAGTTTTATGAAATCAAGGGTTTGGGAAAACTGGTATCATTTCAGGGAAAATTTACACAGAACCATCAGTATTCCATTTTATTCCATCTAAAAGCATTATGTTTACAGCAAATTTACCTGATTCTTCATAATACTCTGACATGCCATGATATTTGTTTATTATCTGTCTCTTATACACATCTCCGAGCCCACGAGACAGGCAGAAATC
>CAMCOJ010000150.1 GCA_945876405.1 uncultured Ruminococcus sp. | reverse complement strand
ACACAAGGAGTATCGTCGGCAGCGTCAGATGTGTATAAGAGACAGGTTTTATTTCAGCCGATATCTCTTCTGCCAACCTGTTTGCTCCGAAGCCTTCCTGCTCTTGAATGCAATTTGATGTCTTGTACAGCTTTTCCACCATATTGCCTAAAGACTCAAGCTCATTTCTTAGCTCAATAGCTATGGATTTAATAAATTCTGTATCCGCTTTGATAACAAGCATAATTCACCATCCTTATAATACAGCTTTTGCAGAGCAGGACGAACTTCCTGCTCTGCTTTTCAAACTGAATAAACTCAGGAATTGGGGAAGACACTGCTTTCTGAAAGGTTGTTTACATCTCCTGATACTTTCTGTGAGCCCTGCTCAATTATTCCGGCTGCATTTCTCAGGTTAGCAATCTCATTACCGAGATTTGTAAGGCAGCTGCTTATGTTTTTTGAAACGCTTGCATACTTGGCAACGAACTCATTTCCTGCATCGCTCTTAAAATAGAGCTGGAGTTCATCTATCTTCTTCTGCATCTCTGTCATATAGTTCTCCATATATGACCTCTGGCTCTCGATCTTATCGGTTGTTGCACGAATAGCTTCCGGGCTTGCGGTAATTTTGTAATCTGCCATAATAAAATACCTCTTTTCTGTTTATTTACTTTATTGCATTTGCTGCGTCTGCATCTGCTGTTACATAATCAGCTGATGCCTGAATGATCTCGTTTTTGTAGGATGTCATCAGCTCTGTAAGTGCATTGTACTTAGGCTGGTCGTTAGCCATAACATTGTCGAGAGCAGTTCTTGCCTGACCTTCGAACTCAGTATTGAGTTCCTGATGAAGTGAGTATATCGTGTTTACTGCCGATACCCACTCCTCAATTTTCTGATCCAGATCTTTGGCAATCGTGTTCATCATCTCAGGGGTGATTTCGATTTTTGACATAAAAACATCTCCTTTATATTTTTACGGCTGTGCCGTAATTTGCTATTTTTTTATCCTGTACCTTTTAGCAAATGTGTTAAGAGGTTTGAGAATAGTATTGTCATAGTGGGCTCGTATTTTGCCTGCCGCTGAAGCGCCACTACTTGGTCGGCAATATCCGCCGTTCAATGTTCCGTCTGTTTCCTTGAAAGATGCGTTGTTGATTGCAGCAGATGCTTCTCTATCTGCCTCTTCTGCCTGCTGAGCCGAATTGTACATTGCTCCGGATATATTGCTTAGATTTTCAGCCCGATTGGACAGTTCGTTATAAATGCCTTGAAGATATGCTATGAACTCTTCCGATCCTGCACCTGTCCACCCCGAACGTGTTTTTTCTATCAGCCGCTGGATATTCTGAGCGATCTCTTCGGTCTCATTTGCACATTTCTTTACAGTTTCAGAGCATTCATACACGATTCTCGGCTTTAAGCTTACTCCCAAGTTCATACCCTCCTTTTTACTTGAATGTGAATATGCTGTTTTCGTTTAAGGAATCAACATCAGAAGCAACTTTACCTTCTGCCTCCATTATAACTGAAATAACCGTATCGAGATTTGCTTTATTATCTCTAAGGTTCTGACTTACTTCCTGAATATGGTTAACAAGCTCGCTCAGCTCTTCACTAAATTTATCCGATGCATTTCCCGTCCAAACAGTTTGGAGTTCAGTCATCACTCCTTTAAGTTGGGCTGTTGATGACTCTATTGATGAAGCGATGCTTCCCAATCGTTCAGATGACTGAGCAGCTTTTTCTTCGTCAAGAACAACCTTACCATTATTAAAACCAATCATCCCGTTTAGAAGTGATTCCATTACATTCGCCATTAAATCAAACCACCCTTTCTTAATAATTCATTAGCTGAGAGACTTTAGATGTTATTTCCTGTTCGCACGGTTCGTAGCATTTAGTGATAAGGTCATTTATATAGCTGCTGAGGCTTTCGCATTTATCAATATCCTTCTGCAATGCTAATGCAGTTGAAATTGTTTTGAACATTACCTTTGCTCCTGCCAAACCTTTCAAGCTTTCCGATATCTCAAAGCTTTCGCTGTTCAAAAGTTCCTTGTTTTCTTTGAGAATATCATTGAGCTTGTTAAGCTCAGACTGCATCTGTCTCATAGTATTGATATCCCAGTTATGTACCTGTTCCATTTTTTCACCTCCACCGTTGTATTTATTTCTTTGATTATATTATATATTGCATTCCTGCTCTTTGGGGCAAAAGCTGACAAAATGCAATATATATGGTGTGAAACGCATTATATTATCATTAATATATCCCCACTTATGACTCCATTTTCTGTAAAAGACATCTTCTTGTTAAGGACAAGACCGGTTTTTTTGCTTAAAATATTAACATCTACGGATAATACAAGCTCATTGCCTGCATATGATCTTATTTCAGAAATTATCTTTTCTATGCACTCATTTACAGAAAGTTTTTTGGATATTCTAAATTCAAAGCTTTCCGAAAGTGCAGGACATTTTATCTCTACAATAATCTTTTCCAAGCTTATCCCTCCGATAAAATAATTCTCCACTCAAAAAGTCCGTTTGCTCTTAGCCAATGTTCAAGCTCATTTTCATTAGGAAACGGACAAAGCAATATCACAGAACTGCTTTTTTCGTTTATCAAGAGAACAGAGCAATTATCTGCTATATAAGCGGTAAACTTCCGTTCTCCATCCCCTATATACAGACACCGTGGGCTGCTAAGCACATCTATCAGCATAGATATACCTTTATTGATTATGACTTTATCATCTCTCACTTCTATAAAAGATTTTCCTTCAAGTGATTTAACAGTTGTTTTTATGCTGCTTTCATCTAAAGGACTGTTGTGGAATTGATGCTGACAAAGAGCTTTAATATGCTTTACTGCACATAAATATTTAAGCTCATTTTCAGTGAAGCGGTAAGATATCAAGTTATCCCTTCTTTCTGATCAGACAAACTAAGCTTACTGCGTTTAATATACTCAAGCAATTCACCCTTATATGTTCTTGACACATATACTTCAGATCCATCATCAAGTGTCACTGACATATTTTTAAAATCAGCCAGTTTGATTCGCTCAGCATTTATGATATAGCTCTTATGTATTTTAAGAAATGTATTTGGCAATTGTTTCATCACATCTTCGGATGACATATAAAACTCAAAGGTTTGCCCTTCTGTGCATAAAAGCATTTTCTTGTTTGCGGCTTCAAAATAAAGTATTTTATCTGAAGCAATAGAAAATTCCTGCGACCTGATTTTAAATCTGAATCTTGTGCTGTTGTTTTGTGCTATGGTTTTATAGTAATCGGAATATATATCATCAAAAATTTTTTCTGCTTCGGAATATTGCGTCGGCTTCATAAGAACACCTGCCGGTCGGAAGCTGGAGCAGATATAGCCAATAATTTCTGTTAATTTTTCGGCTATCAGAACAGTATAGTTATCAGGGTTAAGCTCTCTTATGACTTGTCCCAATTCTGATATGCCGTCATAACCACGTACAAGATACATTGATATCTCTCGGCTGCTGATGGAGGGTTCACAATATCCGCCGTCTATGACTGTACGCTCTTTGATGTCAATATCAATGTTCCTTTTTACCGAATAGTGTGTGCATATATCCTTTATTCGGATCATATGATTCTTGTCGGGTTCGAAAATGAAAAGGTCTTTCATATTTTTCTCTCCGGTTCATATATTGCAGTTACTTTTCCGCTTATCAGACTGTAACCAATGTGACCATCAAGCGGTTTTAATTTCTGAGGCAACGGCATTTCCATCTCAAGGACATTCTGTTCAGATACTTTACCGCCGAAATGGATTCCCTGATTTTCAGACTTGAAAGTATTGGAAAGAGAAAGATACGATTTTCTTGTGCTTACATATCCTCCAAAGAAATGGATCGCATGATCTTTTCCACCATTAAGAAGAAGCTCAGCAAGCTTGACATAATGTTCGCTTTCAGCATCTTTGTGAAGGAGTTCAGCAAACTTTGCCATATCATCAATTATGACAAAGATACGTCCGCATTTGTCTGCAATATACTTATCCCTTGTTTTTTCACCGCCGTTCGTTTTCCACTCCGGCACAAGAGCATTGCGCTTCTTCGAAAATTCTTCAAGCAGCGAATCAAGCAATTTATGGATTTCTGCAATGTTGCTGTACACTTCACCGTTTTTCGGAACAACAAATTTGACGTCTGATGAAAGCTTTACTGCTTTAATGCTTATTCCATTGCAAACTGCATACTCACAAATATTGTCCATAAACCGTCCAATACTGTCAGCACTGTGCCCGCTTACCGAATATCTGAAGAAATCAGGCAGAGGAACATATGTCGGCTCTATAGTTTCATAATTGATACCTGCAAGGAGTTTATCACTGATATTATATTCTCTGAGAATATCCGAATATGATGTATCCTTACTGATTATCGGTATTTTCTTTGCTGATACAGAGCCTGTATATTGGGCACATATATCCCCAAACTCTTTTTTCAACATTTCGGAACGAATAGATTCATTTGCACCTCTTGCAGGCAAAGCTGCCTGGTACTCAATTATAGATCCACCGGTAGTCATTAGACCTCTGCCGTTTACAGGAGTTGGAAGGAATTCAGGGGTTCTTCCAAAGAATTCACTATACTCGCTCTTCTCATTCATTCTGAGTACAATTGAATCAAGCACATATGACCTCATTTTGTATTTTATTTCAGAAGTGTTGTTTACAGTTGCAATGATTTGAATACCATATCTTACACTGTCATGCATAAGCTTTATCATTTTCTCTTCAAAATCACTGTAGAGTTCAATAAATGCTCCGAAATTATCAATTACAAGTGCAATGAGGGGCAAGCTGTGAAGCTTTAAATATTCCTTGTAGCTTCCTATCTCTTCACGTTCAAAGAGTGCCTTTCTCTCTTCAATAATATCACTGATAAGCTTTATGAGACGGGAAACTGCTTCTGTTTCTTCCTCATACACAACACCGCCGCAATGAGGAAGCTTACGGAACATTTTAAAGGTTCTGCTTGAAAAATCCATAACATAAAAATTGAACTGTTCGGGAGAATATCTTCGAAGCACAGAACAAAGGATAGTCTGAAGAAGCGTTGTTTTGCCGCTTCCTGTTGTTCCGCAGATTTTAAGATTTGAGCACTTTGAAAGATCTATGCAGCACGGGTACTGCGTCTGCTGCTCATAATTATCAGCCATTCCGTAAAAGGCAGTAATGCCATTAGAGATCATATTGTCGGGCAGCTCTTCAAGGAATATCTGTTTGCCCAAAGGAGGAAGCCACAATGCATCAGATGCCCCAATGCCGTTTTTAATTGCTTCAGCAGAAATATACTTTACAGCTGCGGCAAGTTCCGTTAACGAATCACTGCTTTTTTTATGTCTTGTACGAATAACGGCAGCACTTCCGTCATAGCGAATCATTACTGCCTCGCTGTCTGAAGCGGATACAACTTTATCCTTCGGAACATATTCTCCTCCCGAATATCCGGATTGAAATTCCTCGAAGATCTCATCATTGCCTATCTGAAGGAAAGCTCTTCCTGCTTCGGTTATATATGCGGCATCAGGTCGTTTGAGCATACCGGTACTGTCCTGTTTATCCTGCACACGAAGACACACTCTGAATCGTGAATTGCTCCATATTTCGTCATCAACAACGCCGGAAGGTTTTTGAGTTGCAAGAATAAGGTGAATACCAAGGCTTCTTCCGACTCTTGCAACAGAAATCTGTCTCTTATACACATCTCCGAGCCCACGAGACAGGCAGAAATCTCG
>CAMCOJ010000149.1 GCA_945876405.1 uncultured Ruminococcus sp. | reverse complement strand
TACACAAGGAGTATCGTCGGCAGCGTCAGATGTGTATAAGAGACAGGGTACATCGCCGTCAGCCGATGTATTTGCTTTTGCTGCAGCTCAGATTAAAAAGGCTATTGAATGCACAGTAAAGCTCGGTGGTAAAGGTTATGTATTCTGGGGTGGACGTGAAGGTTATGAAACACTCCTTAACACAGATATGAAGCTTGAACAGGATAATATGGCACGCCTTATGAGAATGGCCGTTGACTACGCACGTTCAATCGGATTTGACGGTGACTTCTATATTGAACCTAAGCCAAAGGAGCCAACAAAGCATCAGTATGACTTTGATACAGCTACAGTTCTTGGCTTCTTAAGGAAGTATGGCCTTGACAAGGATTTTAAGATGAACATTGAAGCAAACCATGCAACACTTGCACAGCACACATTCCAGCATGAACTCCGCGTAGCAAGAGACAACGGTGTATTTGGTTCTATAGATGCAAACCAGGGTGATCCGCTTCTCGGATGGGATACTGACCAGTTCCCTACAAATATTTACGATGCAACATTCTGCATGTATGAAGTTCTTAAGGCAGGCGGTTTCACAAACGGCGGTCTTAACTTCGATTCAAAGGCAAGAAGAGGCTCATTCACACCGGAAGATATTTTCCACTCATACATAGCAGGTATGGATACATTTGCACTCGGTCTGAGAGCAGCTGCAAAGCTTATCGAAGACGGACGAATTGACAGCTTTGTTTCAGATCGTTATTCATCATGGAATACTGGAATCGGTGCTGATATTATCTCAGGAAAAGCAACAATGGCTGATCTTGAAAAATACGCACTTGAAAAGGGTGATGTATTAAGCTCTGTATCAAGCGGCAGACAGGAAATGCTTGAAGCTGTAGTAAACAACATACTCTTCAGTTTATAATAAAAATATCGGAGGCAGAGCCATGAAGTATGCGATAGGTGTTGATATCGGCACCAGCGGTACTAAGTCTGTGATGTTTGATGAAACAGGCAGAGTCATGGCTTCTGCATCTGCAGAATATCCGCTCTGGCAGGAAAAGAACGGATATGCAGAGCAGGAGCCGGCAGACTGGTATAACGCAAGTGTTAAAACTATAAAAAAAATAATTGAAGACAGTGGAGTAGATGCTTCTGATATTACTGGTGTCGGACTTTCCGGACAGATGCACGGTCTGGTTATGCTTGATGAAAACAACGAAGTAATCCGCAGGTCAATTATCTGGTGCGATCAGCGTACAGCGAAGGAATGTGAGGAAATAACTGAAAGAGTTGGCACTGAGAGACTCATTCAAATAACAGCAAATCCTGCTCTTACAGGTTTTACAGCTTCGAAAATTCTCTGGGTAAGAAACAACGAGCCGGAGAATTACAGCAGATGCCGTCATATCCTTCTTCCGAAGGACTATGTAAGATTCATGCTGACAGGGGAGTATGCAACAGAAGTTTCAGATGCTTCAGGAATGCAGCTTCTTGATGTTCCGAACAGATGCTGGTCTGATGAAGTACTTGAGAAGCTTGATATTGACCGCGGTCTTCTCGGAAAAGTATATGAATCAACAGAGATAACAGGATATATCACTGAAGAAGCGGCAAAGGTAACAGGTCTTAAGGCTGGTACACCTGTTGTCGGCGGTGCAGGTGACAATGCAGCTGCAGCAGTAGGTACAGGCATTGTTTCTGACGGAAAGGCGTTTACGACAATTGGTACAAGCGGAGTGGTATTTGCACACACATCATCAGTTCAGATTGATCCAAAGGGCAGAGTTCATACATTCTGCTGTGCAGTGCCGGGTTGCTGGCATATCATGGGCGTTACTCAGGCTGCCGGACTTTCACTGAAGTGGCTTCGTGATAATTTTTGTAAGGAAGAAATGGATGAAGCTGAGCAGAAGGGTATAAGCGAGTACTATATTATGGATAAAAAAGCGGAGGAGATACCGATTGGTTCTGACAAGCTTATTTATCTTCCTTATCTGATGGGTGAAAGAACTCCTCATCTTGACCCGGATATACGCGGAAGCTTCTTCGGACTTTCGGCTATGCATACAAAGGCACATTTTATAAGAGCCGTTATGGAAGGCGTTGCGTATTCACTTCAGGACTGTAACAGTATCATAAAAGAGATGGGTACAGAGATTACAGAAATGATGGCATGCGGCGGCGGAGGAACTTCAGCTCTGTGGAGAAGTATGCTTGCAGATCTTTACGAATGCCCTGTAAAGACGGTAAGCTGTAAGGAGGGTCCTGCCCTTGGCGTGGCAATTCTTGCATTTGTTGGTACGGGTGTTTACAAAACAGTTGAAGAAGCGTGCAGTGTTATGATCAGGACTGACAAAACTCAGGTTCCTGATCAGTAAAGATCAGCTGAATATTCAAAGTACTACAGACTCTATACAAAGCTTTACGGTTCAATAGCAGATCGATGCAAGGAGCTTGCTGCACTCTGATATGAAATTTTCTTTTCACCTTAGTCATAATAGACACCAAAAAATCAGGAGTGACCTAAAAGGTCACTCCTGATTTTTTTTCTTTCTTTTTTTATATCTGTCTTCTTCACTGAATACGCATCCGCAGTATTTCTGCATATACATACCAAGCTCACGGGCTTTTTCCTGACCCTCACGGAATCCGGGACGGAAATCGTGATATTCAAACTTAACTCCGTACCTTGCAGCGGAAGCTTCCGCAATATCACAAATAAGTTCATGATTCTGATACGGACTTACAAGCAGAGTTGTTGTAAATCTGTCAAATCCGTTTTCAGAAGCGTACTTTGCAGTTTCATCAAGACGTACTTCGTAGCAGTAGCTGCATCTGTTGTCGAAGTCCGGGTATACTGCTGATATAAAGCTCCGAAGTCCGTATTCGTTTTTTATAATAAGTTTCATCCCTATTGATTCTGAATATTCGACGAGAGTTTTTTTTCTTGCCTTGTATTCGGTGAAAGGGTGAATATTGGGATTGAACCAGAAACTTACGGGTTCTGTTCCCTGAGCACGCAGGGTATCAATACAGTATACAGAGCACGGTGCACAGCATGTGTGCATGAGAATCTTTGATTTGTTGTTGTCATTCAATTAAAGTGATACCTCCATCAGAACATTTCCGTCAAGGTCTTTCCAGGTAAATCTGTCATCTTCAGTAACCATATACTGATGTTCAGAATTCTCTTTTGGAAGAGAAACAGAACCCGGATTCATGTATATTACTCCATTGTAGAGTGTTCTGCATGCAGGAACATGAAAATGACCATTAAGAAGAATATTCCCTGAAGATACAGGAGGAAGGTGTTTTTCGTTATATACGTGTCCGTGGGTTGCATAAATGGTAGTATGTCCGGTCTGAAGTATGCAGTAATCTGCAAGAACAGGAAAATCAAGCACCATCTGGTCAACCTCAGTATCACAGTTTCCTCGTACACAGAGTATCTTGTCACTGAGTGGATTCAGCATAGAGATTACTTCTTTCGGTGCATATTCTTCAGGCAGGTCATTTCTCGGACCGTGATAGAGGATATCACCGAGAAGAAGGAGTTTGTCTGCTCTTTCGTTTTCAAACGCCTTCAGCATTTTTCTGCAGTAAAATGCTGAACCGTGAATATCAGATGCAATCATTATTTTCATGGGACACCTCATTTTTTTACAAGTTTTTTTAGTTTGTTGTATATTGCAGAACCGTTGGCCTGTCCGTATTCAGCCACCATTCTGCGGTGAAATTCCTGTTTGCTTAAAGCGGTTGTTACGCCGAGCTTTCTGTAGAGTTCGGCACCTTTTTCATGACCGAGCTTGTAAACCAGTTTTTTATACAGAACAGTGTGGGAAGATACATCATCAAGATTCTGTATAAGAGTACGAATCCTGTCACTTTCTGAAGGTTCAGTATTTTCAGGACTGAGCTGGTCGTCTTCACCGGCATTGTCCTGTTCGTTTGGTTCGTGCTGAGCCAAGATGTCTTCAAGTGCACTTTCAGCATTTATAGATGTTTTCTGTACAAGTGAAAAACCACTTACGGAAAGCTGTTCAGCCCGTTCTGTCCAGAAATTTAATATGTGTCTGAATCCGCGGTCTTTGCTGATTATAAATAGTTCTTCTGTATCTTTCAGGGAAATAAGATATCCTAAAAAAGTGGAGAGCTGGAAGTCAAGGGCATTCTTTCCTCCTACGGATATTTCGAAGTATCTGAAATTCGCCTTGCTGCAGCAGATACACTGGTGCATTTTCATAGAAATTCTGCCGGAATTCGAACTGTAAAAGATATATACGCTGTCTTTTTCTGTCAGTTCTTCAGTGCCGCAAAGTCCGTCTGAACCGACATTTTCAAAGTCAATAAGATATGTAGCCAATCTGTGTAATCCTCCGTTTTCTAGAAATCAAGAAGATCGATTTCATCATTGTTCGTTACTATAGGGTCATGTTTTCCGGAATCAATTGTCTGATATACAGGCCACTTTTCGAGAATTTCGTCATAGCATGTAGCTGTAAGGATAACGGTGTACTGATCAAAAAGACCGCCATAGTAATTTTCGGAAGAAGGAGAATACTGCGGATCCTGTTTTATTGCTTCGGCGTTAAGGTCAAAAAGACATTCTCTGCATATATCCACATAAACTCCCGGGTCTGATGGTTTTTCCTCTGAAACGATGATAATATTGAAAAAATTATTTTCTTCAGTCGGGATTTCGATGGATATGTCATTTAATCCATAGTCACCGTTTTTATATTTGTCCTTAACGTTCTGTGCTATCGTCTTCAGGTCAAGATTATCATTCTTATATCCGTTACCCTCGGATTTTACGTCAGAAGCTGATTTTTCTACAACAGTTGTATTTGCTGGTTTGCTGCCACATCCAGTGCAGAGGGCAAGTACGGAAACAAGTGCAATTGCAGTGCATAGTATTTTTTTTGTCATAATTAACTCCTTGATAAAATATTACTGTAAAGATGGAAATACAGTATATTGATCTGATACAATTTTGTATCGGTGACATGTGAAAAATATAACCTGATTTAACCGGCTGTATTCGTTTAGAAAAATGAATCCATTATCCGCTCTCTCATCATCATAATGAGCAAATACGTCATCAAGAAATACAGGAATCTGATTTCTTGTTATCATATCGGCGAGAGCAAGTCTGAGAGAAAGATATGCCTGTTCGTATGTGCCCGTACTCAGATACCGCCACTGACGGAAAGGTTTACTGCTGTCAGGGGAAGAATTTATCTCAAGGTCTCTGGAAACAATAGTTTCATTGTATCGTCCTCCCGTAAGGTGTGAGAATATCCTTTCTGTTTTACTGTTAAGTTCAGGGGCGAAAGTCTGTCTGATTTCGTTGCCTGATTCTTCCATTACTTCGGACGCAATTAAAACTGCACGATCATATGCTGACATATCGGAAATGTCCTGTTTTATTGAATCAATCTGGTTTCTGATTACAGAGGGATTGTCGCCTGAACTGTATCTGGAAAGAATTCCCGAACGCATATCTGATATTTCGTCTTTCAGTGAATTGATATCCTTTTTTAAAGTTTCCAGTTCCTCTTCCAGATCGTCTGTCTGCTTATCTGTAAGAAGTTTAGGACCGTTTCCTGCAGTTAGTGAAGATAATTTTTCTTTTAACTGAGCTGTCCGTATGGAAATCTGTTCGGAACTGTCAGTTATGAGATCTTCTTCGAGTTTTGAGTCGAGTATAGCTTTTGTTTTTTCAATTTCAGTGAGAATATCCTGTGCCTCAGGAATAAACTGTTCAATCTCATTAGTTCCGGATCTGTCTCTTA
>CAMCOJ010000148.1 GCA_945876405.1 uncultured Ruminococcus sp. | reverse complement strand
AATTAATTGTGCGTTGATATGGTAAAATTATTTACTATTGATAAAACATTTTTTAATATATAAATTGCCCTCAATGAAACAAAAATATCAGATTAAATATGCAGAATGAACAATTTGAGCAAATATTTCCAGACAAAAAAACTTATGAAATCCATTTTATGTATTTGATAATAGCTGTGCTGTTATAACTCATATGTCAATTTTTTTATGAAGCAAGTTGCTGCTAAATATAATTTATTCTGACAAAAAATCTTTGATTTCTGTGTGTTTATATGATATTATTTATATATGGAATAAACGACTCCTTTCTGGAGTAAAAAAACGGGGTGACAGATATATATGAAGATACCGGAATATATTAAGGCTGTTTCGGATTCACTGTACTGCAGCGGAAACAATCTTCGACTTCGAAAAGCTCTTGAAAAGAAAAAAGTAAGTCTTGTCTTTGCAGGGGGATCGATAACCAAAGGCTGGGACGGAACGAAGCATCTTGAAAAAAACTATACGGATTACATAACGGACTATCTCAGGGAAAAATACAGCGGGAGTACATTTGAAAAACATAATCTTTCCACTGAAAGTGCCAATTCATTTATCGGGCTTTCGATAACAGATAAGGTAAGGGAAGAGGTAAGTCCAGATATAGTATTTATAGAATATGCCGTAAATAACGAATGCGGACATGAGTATATTGTTTCATACGAGAGCCTGGTCAGGCGTATGCTCTCTCTTCCGTCAGAACCGGCAGTAGTTCTTGTCTTTCTTATCAGCCGTTCTCTCTATACAAGTCAGGGATATATGAAAAGAATAGGTAATCACTACGGTCTTATATCAGTAAGTGTTGCTGATTCCATGAAAAATATGCTTGATAACGGATTCAGCTGGTCAGTTTACTCTGATGACATGATACATCCTAATCCATGGGGACACCGTTTTATAGCCGACTGTCTGATAAATTCCTTTGAGCAGGTTTTAAGCAGGGAAGAAGACAGCGAATATAGTGTTCCGGCTGTACTTTATTCACATGATTATGCTGATTACCGTACCTGCAGCTGTTCTGATGTTAGTTATGAGGGATTTGAAAAAATCTTATGCCCTGAATACGGTGAGTTCTTCAGCAGCGGATTAAGTATGAAACATGGCGAAAAGGCTGCATCTGTGAGCTTTGAAGGAAAATTTCGCACACTGTTTACCGCATTTGTCCATGACAAAACTGACCGGTTCAGTGATGCTGATATCTATATTGACGGAGAAAAGAAAGCCATTCTCCAGGGCAGAAGCATTTACGGCTGGGGAAATGTAACCCTGAAAAATGTTATAAGTTTTGATACTGCGGAAAACCATAAGGTTGAGCTGAAAGTAAGGGATACGAAGAAAGAGTTTGTATTTATAGAATTTGGAATCAGTTAAATAAAAACTGCATCTTTCATTTCTGAGAGATGCAGTTTTTTATATGATTTATTTTGACGTTCACTGTAATTTTATTAATCCGCGAAGTATCTTACACCGCTTTCAAAGATAAACTGATCCTTGTCGCCCTGTACGTTCTTGCAGATATCTGTGCCCTTTCTTTCGCTGTGACCCATCTTACCGAATACACGTCCGTCAGGGGATGTGATACCTTCGATAGCTGATACGGAAGTGTTAGGATTGTATCTGATGTTCATTGTCGGAGCACCGCTCATATCAACGTACTGTGTTGCAATCTGACCGTTTTCAGCAAGCTTTCTGATAAGGTCTTCAGAAGCAACGAAACGTCCTTCACCGTGTGAAATGGCAACTGAATGAATCTGGTCAACGCTGCACTGTGCAAGCCATGGAGACTTGTTTGAAGCGATTCTTGTTCTTACCATCATTGACTGATGTCTTGCGATAGTATTGAATGTAAGTGTAGGTGAGTCGTCTGTCATATCTGTAATCTCACCGTATGGAACGAGACCGAGCTTGATAAGAGCCTGGAAACCGTTGCATATACCCAGCATAAGACCGTCACGGTTCTTAAGGAGTTCGTGAACTGCGTCCTTTATCTTTTCATTTCTGAAGAATGCTGTGATGAACTTACCGCTTCCTTCCGGTTCGTCACCGCCGCTGAAGCCGCCCGGAATCATTATAATCTGTGAATTTCTGATAGCCTTTTCGATTTCATTTACAGATTCTTCGATAGCAGAAGCACTGAGGTTTCTGATAACGATTGTTTCAGGAACAGCACCGGCTTTTTCGAAAGCTCTGGCAGTATCGTATTCACAGTTTGTACCTGGAAATACAGGGATAAGAACTCTTGGTCTGGCAGTCTTAACAGCAGGTCTTAAAACTGTCTTCTTTTCATATCTGTAAGCTTCAGGCTTTGTATCCTCTGTAGGAATGATGCATGGATATACAGGTTCAAGTTTTGATTCCCATGCTTTGAGGAGAGCATCGAGAGAAACAGTGTAGTCGATGTTGTCAATCATGAATTCGTCTGTCTGTTTAAGAACTTCACCGATAACAGTTTCGCTGCCCTTTGTAGATCCGTTTACTTCCACGATAAATGAACCGTAGCATGGATCGAAAAGCTGTTTTTCCGTGAGCTTTTTGGTAAATCTGAAGCCAAGTTTGTTACCGAAGCACATCTTTGCTATACCTTCAGCAACACCAGCACCTGCTACAGCCCATACTGCATTTGCACGACCTGATTCTATGAGAGTTTCAACCTTTTCAAAGCATCTTCTTACGCTGTCGAATTCAGGGAGACCGTTTTCATCATACTTAGGTGTGATGAGAATTACGCTGTTGCCAGGTGTTTTGAATTCAGGTGAGACAATTCTGTCTGTCTTTGCAGTTGAAACTGCAAATGAAACGAGAGTAGGAGGTACGTCAATATCTTCAAAAGTACCTGACATACTGTCCTTGCCGCCGATTGCACCGCAGCCGAATTCAAGCTGGGCTTTGAGAGCACCGAGGAGGGCTGCAAAAGGCTTGCCCCATCTTGAAGGATCATTCTGAGTTCTTTCAAAGTATTCCTGGAAAGTGAGCCAGCATTTTTTGCTGCTTCCGCCTGCAGCAACCACCTTGGCGATTGATTCAGTAACAGCAAGAACTGCTCCGTGGTAAGGACTCTTTTCGCTGATAACAGGGTTATAGCCCCAGCCCATGATGGAAGCTGTTGATGTTTCTCCCTTCAGAACCGGAATCTTTGCAGCCATAGCCTGTGAAGGAGTAAGCTGGTAAACGCCGCCGAAAGGCATGAGTACTGTGCCTGCACCGATTGTTGAGTCAAACTTCTCAACAAGGCCCTTCTGTGAACATACGTTGAGGTTTGAAATCATCTGTGTCCAGCCTTCAGCGTCGTCTGTGTACTCAGTTGAAGTCCTGATTACAGGTTCTGAGATTCTTATGTCAGTATGCTTTACAGCGCCGTTTGAGTTAAGAAATTCACGTGAAAGATTAACGATTGTCTTTCCGTTCCAGTTCATTCTTAGTCTGCTGTCATCAGTTACATCAGCCACCTTTGTAGCTTCAATGTTTTCCTTTGCAGCTTCTGCCATGAACTTTTCTGTATCTTCAGCAGCGATAACTACTGCCATTCTTTCCTGTGATTCAGAGATAGCAATCTCTGTGCCGTCAAGACCGTCATACTTCTTCGGAACAGCATCGAGATTAATTACAAGACCGTCAGTAAGTTCACCGATAGCAACTGATACACCGCCTGCACCGAAGTCGTTGCAGCGTTTGATCATTGAAGTAACTTCCTTGTTTCTGAAGAGTCTCTGAAGCTTTCTTTCCTCCGGAGGATTACCCTTCTGAACTTCAGCTCCGCAGCTTTCAAGTGAAGAAGCTGTGTGAGACTTTGATGAACCTGTGGCACCGCCGCAGCCGTCGCGTCCTGTCTTGCCGCCGAGGAGGATAACAACGTCTCCCGGAGCAGGTCTTTCACGTCTGATGTTTTCGGCCGGAGCAGCACCTACAACGGCACCGATTTCCATTCTCTTTGCAACATAGCCAGGGTGGTATATTTCTGTAACATGCCCTGTAGCGAGACCAATCTGGTTACCGTACGAGCTGTAACCGTTGGCAGCTCCTGCGACAATCTTTCTCTGAGGGAGTTTGCCCTTGATTGTATCCTCAACAGGAACGAGCGGATTTGCCGCACCTGTAACACGCATAGCCTGGTAAACATATGAACGTCCTGAGAGAGGGTCTCTTATTGCACCGCCGAGACATGTTGCAGCACCGCCGAAAGGTTCAATCTCTGTAGGGTGGTTATGTGTTTCGTTCTTGAACATAAGAATCCAGTCTTCGTCCTTACCGTCAACGTCAACCTTTATCTTAACGGAACATGCGTTAATCTCCTCGCTTTCATCGAGATCGTCAAGGAGTCCGTCCTTTTTGAGCTTCCTTACAGCAATAGTTGCAAGATCCATAAGTGTCATCGGTTTTTCTTCACGTCCAAGCTCCTTACGGAGTTCCTTATAGAGCTCAAACGATTCTGCAATATATGGTGATTCGATTTCTGTATTTTCGATATTTGTAGAGAATGTTGTGTGTCTGCAGTGATCTGACCAGTATGTGTCAATCATTCTGATTTCGGTTATAGTAGGATTTCTCTTTTCTGTTTCAGCAAAATATTTCTGGCAGAAACAGATATCGTCGAAGTCCATTGCAAGACCGTAGTCGGAAATAAAATCCCTGAGTTTGTCGGCACTGTAATCAATAAATCCGTCAAGTGTGGCAACTTCTGTAGGAATGTCATACTTAACATCAAGAGTGTCAAATGTGTCAAGGGAAGCTTCACGGCTTTCCACCGGGTTAATAAGGTATGCCTTGAGCTTTTCAAATTCATCATCTGTGATTCTGCCGCTGACAATATACACTCTTGCGTTCTTTACTCTGCATCTTTCGCCCTGAGCAAGAATCTGTATACACTGTTCACAGCTGTCAGCTCTCTGATCAAACTGTCCCGGGAGATATTCAACAGCAAAGACTCTTTCATCTGCTGATACTTCAGGCATATCTCTGTAAGTTACGTCAACTGCCGGTTCAGAAAATACGGTGTTAATTGCGTATTCGAATTTTTCTTCAGGAAGTCTGTCAGCATCATAGCGGTTGAGAATACGAATATTCTCAAGAGAGTTAAGCCTGAGAGCTGTTTTGACGTCGCTGAGAACTGATTTTGCTTCTACTGCAAATTCCGGTTTCTTTTCAACATAGATTCTAAATACAGACATATTAAACTCCATTTCTCCGCATTTATGTCACTTGTACTGCAGGTATTTGTGCAGACTCTGCGGAAATTTTATTTATTCTGATCTGCATCGGTTATCTCGCCGATGCAGAATTCATTCATAGACTCTTTTATATTAACATAAAAAATGCTGTTACGCAAACTTTTTATAGCGGATTTTCTTTTAATTTGGACTAATGTATAATTTGGACTGTATCCCCTGTGAAAACTTGTGCAGTTTTCTTTTTCGAAAAGTACGGGAACAGTTTTGCCCACCTGTGTTTTAAGAAAATTCTTCTCCAGCTCCGCACCAAGCTGAGCCATTCTGGCAGCACGTTCATTTTTTACTGAACCGCTGAGCTGCCCCGGCATGGAAGCTGCCTTCGTTCCGGAACGAACGGAGTACGGGAAAACGTGTATTTTGCTGAATGCAGTTTTTCTGACAAATTCATAACTTTCAAGAAAGTCTTCTTCAGTTTCTCCCGGAAATCCAACCATAACATCGGTTGTAACTGATGCATCAGGGAAGATTCTGCGAATCATATCAACAAGTTCCGTGTATTCAGCGGAGGTGTATTTTCTGTTCCTGTCTCTTATACACATCTCCGAGCCCACGAGACAGGCAGAAAT
>CAMCOJ010000147.1 GCA_945876405.1 uncultured Ruminococcus sp. | reverse complement strand
AGATTTCTGCCTGTCTCGTGGGCTCGGAGATGTGTATAAGAGACAGGATAATATTTGTCCTGAATAAAATTGATCAGATAAAAACAGGGGAAAACGAGTCCTGTGAAAAAGTGGCTGAAAATATGCTTAAAAACTACGGACGAATTTTTCCTGAAGCAACGGATATGCCGGAGTTCTGGTGTATCTCAGCATATCAGGCACTTGTCGCACGTTCTTCTGAAAATCTTTCATACCGCGGACGTACATCGCTTTCTGCTGAGGACAAAAGAAAGCTTCTCAGTATGTCGAGAATGGAAGAGTTCGAGGACGGTCTCTGGAATTTTATCACTGAAGGCGACAAGGCGAGAAACAGTCTCATCACACCTGTTTCCCGTGCTGCAAAAATGATAGATGAAACTCTGAAAAATCTTGAACTGGAGTCGGCTATCTATGACTCGGCTGTTGATGACAGTGAAGCACAGCAGATAATAAACGAACTTACATCAAAGATAGAAGAAACAGAGGGCAAGATGGATAAGCTCAAGGCAAGAATCAACGCTGATACAGAGCAGTGCGTAAAAAATGTTCTTGACTTTACTCTTAATAAGGTAAGACTTTTCCGCGGACGTCAGCTTGCCAGCCTTCAGACCTATCAGACCACAGAGGAACTTATCGAACTTGAGAAGAGTCTTCCGTCCATCATTAACAATGGTGTCAGTGCTGCTACTTTTGAACTTAAGGAAAAGCTTATATCTGATATATCCAATGCCGTTGGAAAGTATCTTCCGGATGTTGCTGAATCAGTAAGAATTTTTATTTCAGAATATGAATTCAATATCTGTCCGGACTGCAGATATAATCAGACTGAAAATTCATTTGAGCTTGGTATTGAGCAGTATCAGGACAGCGTGAATCAGACTATTTCAGAGATAAATGTTATGCAGGCCGAACTTGATGAGCTTTCCTCACAATATATTAAGGCACTTCGCTTTGAGAAGGAAAGGGAACGCGTACACCACGATCTGATGCTTTTAAGAGAAGAAAAGCAGCAGTATGAAAACGGACTTGAAAAACCAAAGGTAAAGCGTGTTTACACTACAGAAGAAAAGACTCATTTCAGTCTGTTTAACCTTTTCAGAAAGAAAAAGATTACAGAAACAACTGAATATATCGATGACACTGAAACACGTGCGTGGAAAAAGGAAGTTGAGATGAGGCTTGCTGAATATTCAGAACAGATAATGCAGAAAACTCTCGAATACAATGCAATCATATATGATGGAAAACCAAGTGCTGAACTGAATGAAGAAATACATATCAAAAATTCAATTTTATCTGAACTTCACAAGCAGCTTGACGAGAAGCGTGAAGGGTTTAAAAACAGATATATCCGTGAAAATGTTGCTCTTTACCTTAAAAAGAAAATGTATATCGAGTCATTTTATAACGAAGGTATCAATTCGTATTCGTCAATTGCTGCAGAACAGATTGAGATATTTGAGAATATGTTCCGTCAGAAACTTGATGAGATTCTTCGCAATGACCTCGAAAGAAGATTTGATCTGATCAATAAGAATATCGAGGCACTCAGATATCAGCTTTCACTTTCGATGGATGAAAAGAATGAGAAGATAAAGAATATCAAGAGACAGATAAGTTCAGTAAAAACTCTGTACTACAGGATAGAAGAACTGAAAAGAGTTCTCAGCTATGAAGAAAACAGCAGGATTGCAATCTGAGTAAAACAATATTACCCTGAGGAGAAAAATGAATGAGAAATATCAGCAGTAACAATTTTATAATCTGCCTTGGAGACGATGTCAGGTATCGTTTCGCACAGGAACTTATGCCTGAGGGACATCTGATAGACACCAATTCTCTCAAGATCAGCAAAAGCTATGTTTTTATCTATTCAAAGGAAGAAAATGTAATAACGGATGAAAAGAGAATATTGGTTTATACTTCAAAAATTCATGAGGGACGTATTCTTGAATTTCCGCTGTCAGGTATCGACTTAAAATCGTCCTTTGAGGAACATGAAAAAATCCGCATAGGAAAGGCGGTAATTTTTGCAGACTTTCCATATAAAAAGGAAAATCTGAGATATCTTATTGAAAAGATATGTACATCAGCAGAGAACGCTGATATTGATCTGGTTCTGTATAATGAAAAACGACGTGCAGGTTATACGGATATTGAAAAATCAGACAGGATTATCTCTGAGGCATATGAGGAATTCGGTGTGTTTGGAATAGATATCTGCCAGTATTTTGCTGGTTCTGACAAATCAGATATATTCACAGTTGTTCCTGATAACCTCAGATATATAAAGAACAGGTATCTGAAGGAACTCAAAGGTGCAAACTACCGTCTTGAGAAGAGATTTGACATTCATTACAAAACCTTTCTTGAGAGAACCTATGAACATTATTTTTCATTTAACAACCCTGCTGAATTTTCAAGGTATCTTAAGCTGTTTGAATTCGGTTCACTGCCGATAGATACAGATGATGTTATCGGTTCATTTGCTGATGATTTCAGAGAGATGTATCTGGGTAAGGATTCGGATATTCTTAATGAGATTACAGAATTTTATCTTGATTATATTTCTGAAATTCTAAGTTTCTCTCTTTCGGAAGAAAGTATAATGATTCAGAAATATGCGATTGCACTGTTTGAAAAGATGTTCGCTGAGCGTCAGAAAATTTCATCAGGTAAAACTGAACTGGAATATAAGGAAATACTAAACAAAAATAATGTTATCACAGAATTTACTCAGAAGATAGATGATTATTTTCACAGGCAGCTTCCTAATCTTATTCACAGCATTGCAGATATGAAGATTAAAGCTGTACAGAAAATGATTGATGAAAAGAGGTAGGTGACTGCGAGTGAAGATACCAGATAAAATTGACGCAGAATACATCAACAGAAGAGTTTTCAGACAGAATGAAGAGATAAAGAAAGAATCGTCTTTTTACAAATGCGGACTTCTTGTTCTTTCCGGTAAAGGTACTGAAACTGAGAAAAAAATAATACATATCGACTGTATATCAGGAATTGCAGACAGGTATGTTGTAAAGGGAGAAATGAAAAGAGCACTGCTTTATGCAGCGCTCCTTAAGCGGAAGGTTAAACAGCTTACCGAAGAGATAAACAGTTCAGAGATTGTTCTACCTGCCGCGGATTAGTTTTGGCTTGATTTTTTGGTTATATATGATAAGCATGCTGTCAATGCTGCGGTCGTATATTAAACAGATAAAATTAACAAGAATAATGATACCTGCAGCTGCCGGTTTTCCCTTTTCCGTTAGCTGTTCGTAGAATTCAGTAATTCCGAGAAAAGAAACTGCTATGTAGAATTCTGACAAAACGCATGTGTTAAAGATTATTAATTTGACAGCCAGCCTGACAAAAGGAAGTCTAATCTTTTCTATGAACTGTCTGGTTACGGGATAGTGACCGAACAGCATGATATAGAGCAGAGCAGCCTCCTTGTCAAAGGTTACGAAAACCGAAAGAATTCCGGTTGCAAAAAAGGTAAGATATGCCCATGAGGGTGTTATTTCCACCGACATTATCATCATAAGTACTCCTGCTATCATAGGGAGGGTGATGTACAGAACCGGAAATACTCCCGTCAGAAACATACACAGCAGGCAGAGTGAAGATAATATTCCGCCTAAGGCGATTTTATAGCTTATATTCTGCATTTTATTTTTGGAAATTTTCCTTTCAGTAGATTATAGTAAAGACAGGTTTGTCGTCTACTATAATAACATAAAAAAAATTTTTTTTCAATATTTTAGAGAGGGGTTATTATGGGAGCTTTAAATATTGCAGTAATTATATCGGGGATAGATGAGGAATATCAAAGCACTATCCTGAGCGGCATACATGAGTTTGCCGAAGAAAAAAATATTAATATAGTCCATTTTATTGCATTTGGTGGCGTACTTGGAATTCACAATGATATCGGAGAATTTAATATCTATAATCTGATTAATTATGATATACTTGATGGTGTGATTCTTCTGACCAATACCATTGCTTCTCCTGCCGTGGTAAAAGAGATTGTTGACCGGATACGCGAGTCGGATACACACATACCGGTTGCAAGCATCGACTGTGACATGGAAGGGTTCTGTTATGTTGGTATTGACAACAGCAGGGCGATGGAAGAAATGGTGCGGCATATTGTAGAGGATCATGGTGTAAGAAAGGTAAACTATATAACGGGTCCTGATGCCAATCCGGAGAGTATTATGCGTTTCAATGCATATAAGAAGGTTCTTGCGGAAAACGATATAGAATTCGATGAGAGATATGTTTATCACGGACTGTTCCGTGAACGCGACGGTGTTTCAGGTGTTGAGGAATTTATCAGAAACGGTGTGCTGGGACAGGCGGTTATCTGTGCCAATGACGTAATGGCAATCGGTGCGTTAAACACACTGAAGGAGCATGGTTATCATATACCTGAAGATGTAATGGTTACCGGTTTCGATAATATTTTTAACGCAAGAAATTATTATACACCTATTACCTCTGTGGACCGTCCTCTGAAAAAATCAGGATATATTGCATGTGAACAGGTATACAACGGTATTATGGGTATTCCGCAGGAACGAAGTGTTATACTTGAAACAAGTGTCTGCCGAAATATGAGCTGTGGCTGTCATGATGCGGAATGTGATGATATAATGATTTTCAAAAAGGAAGCTTATGATATTATGGAGATATATCATCGTGATGTTCCCGGTGTAAACTCGATGTCCTGTATCCTGGCAGAGAGCGATGACTTCAATCAGAATATTGAATCACTGAAGAGCTATGTTGAGCAGATGAACTGTGAAAAATTTTTCCTTTGTCTCTGCGAAAACTGGCTGGATGAATCTGAAAGTCCTGGCACTCAGGGATATCTTTCTCACGGATATACGGAGAACGTCGAGGTTCCTCTCGCATACTGTGACAAGCAGTTCGGTAAATTAAGCAAGTTTCCTTCATCGCAGATTCTCTCGGATCTCAAATACAAAACACCTCACAGTAAAAAATATTATTTTTCACCTATTCATTTTAACGACAGATGTCTTGGCTATTCAGTAATATGCAACAGCAATTTTCCGCTCAGAAGTCCTATGTATCATGCCTGGATAATAAGTCTGAGCAATTCTCTTGAAAATATCAGGAAAAAGCTCTGTCTCGAAAAGGTACTTTCAAAGCTGGAAGCACTCTATATTTACGATCCGCTTACACAGATTTATAACCGAAACGGATTTTATGAGAATATTGCTAAGTTTTATTCTGATGTAAGTGATAATAAACCTGCAATGATAATGTTTGCAGATATGGACGGAATGAAATATATAAACGATAATTTCGGACACAAGGAAGGGGATTCTGCGATAAAAGGCATGGCAGAGTCCATAGGAGAATCGTGCATTGATGATGAAGTGTTTGCAAGGTTCGGCGGAGATGAATTCATAATATTCGGATATGATTATGATGAAGAGAAGGCAGAAAAGCTGAGAAGCAGAATTCATGAAAATATTGATAAGTATAATGACGCATCAGAAAAGCCGTACAAGATAGGAACAAGTATCGGCTGGCATATAGAAACACTTGGTGATGACAAAGACTTTAACACTCTGATAACAAAGGCCGATCTGAAGATGTACCGTGAAAAGAGGAACAAGCCAACAAGCAGGGAAGGCCGGCAGAGAATGGGTCTTGATTGATATGTATAAGATTATTTGTAGGGGGAATAATTTGTGAGCAGTAAAAAATCTGACACAAATCAGAAATTACCGATAGTAATATTTCTGTCTCTTATACACATCTCCGAGCCCACGAGACAGGCAGAAATC
>CAMCOJ010000146.1 GCA_945876405.1 uncultured Ruminococcus sp. | reverse complement strand
ATATTATAGTGAACGTCAAAATAAATTTGACTTTCACTATAATAATAACACAAAAAACGCAGGTTGGGTTCATAAAATAATAAATTTTTTCCGAATAAATATTTTGGCTCTCTGTTTTAATTTCAGCTTTTCTTTACTTACTGACAGGTTGACATCCCCTCTGAATATATAGTATAATTTTACTATACAAACTAAGGGCGGTGGGGAAATGAAAAAATTAAAAAGGACTTTATGTATTGCTGCAACGTGCTTTGCTTTTGTTTCTGCAGTCAGCAGAGATACATGCAATGCTTCTGAAAAAACTGTTAAGGTCGGTTACTACTACGATAACGAAGGCTTCCAGAAGGGATTTTCCGACAATGACCGAAAAAGCGGCTATGCCTATGACTATTATCAGGAAATTGCGAGATATACGGGCTGGAAGTATGAATATATCTACGGGAGTTTTGATGAGATAATTTCCGGACTTGAAAACGGCAGCATCGACCTCTGCGCTGGTATTTCAAAAAACAGTATACGGGAAGGAAAATTTCTGTTTCCTGAGTTTCCTATGGGAACGGAATTCAGCGGGATAAATGAACTTACCGGAGCTGAAAATGATGATTTTTATCTTGCGGTTTCAAAAAAATCACCTGAACTTCTGAAAGAAATAAATGAAACCCAGGAAGAGATTTTCAGCAAAGACCCTTACTTCTGTGCAGAACTCTTTGACAAGTATTTTAAAAAAGCTGTTACAGCTGACAGTATCTCCGCTGAAGGGAGAAAATGGCTCAGCAGTCACGATACAATAAAGATCGGTTTTCTTGACAACTATATGCCTTACTGCGATATGAACACGAAAACAAAGGAAACAAACGGTGCAATGGTATCGATGTTTACTGAGATTTCACATTTTCTCAGCAAGAGCATAAGTGCAGTAAGATTCAGCACATACAGCGAACTCCAGAGTGCACTTGAAAGCGGAGAAATAGATGCTGTATTTCCGGCGTATCATGATTTCTGGAGTTTTGAAAATCAGGATTCGATTCTGTCTGACACATTTTTAAGCGACCGAATGGTTACCATCTACAAGGAAGAATATGATGACAGTATTTTCAGGAAAGCTGCGGTTCTCTCCAACAGTCCGGTTCAGGAACTTTTCATTTCCGTAAGATATCCGGAAACTGAGCTTGTTTACTATCCGGATGTTTACAGCTGCCTTAAAGCTGTTAAAAAAGGCGAAGTTTCATCATTTATCTGCGAAAGCAGTGTTGTAAACTACTGTATAAATGAAAATCCAAAATTCTCATCACTTAAACAGGCAGACTTCGATGAAAAAATCGAATACTGTTTTGCTGTGAAAAAGAACAATACTGCTCTTTGCAATGTACTTGATACGGCTCTGCGTTCACTTAGCAGTGAGGAGCTGAGAAAAACAGTGAGTGAAAATCTTAACTCTGCAAACGGGTATACAGTAATTGATTTTATAAAGCATAACTTTGCAAGGTTTGCTGTTATAACCGTTATATCTGCACTTATCATCATACTTACACTTACAAAGTACAGAAGAATGCTGCGCAGAAAACAGAAAGAAGTGGAAACTGCAAAGCAGGAAGTAACCGAAAGCAAACAGGAAACAGTCATGTACAGACAGCGTACAGAATACGACCATCTGACCGGTGTGTTTTCAAGAGGACATTTTATTGAACAGGCTTCAGCAAAAATTAAAAGCCACCGTCCGAATGATGTTCTGCGGCTTGTTATGATGGATATAGATAATTTCAAGAGCGTAAATGATACATATGGTCACGACAACGGTGATACCGTGCTTATCAGACTCGGCGAGATACTTAAGGAAATTTCCCGTGTAAACGGATTTGCCGGAAGATTCGGCGGAGAGGAATTTATGATATTCCTGTTCGGCGAAGATACAAGTATACAGGCTCATATAATTAATCAGGTCTGCAAAAAGCTCCGTGAAACGGACTTCAGCTTTACGGACAGGCATATCACTCTCAGTGTCGGCGTAACCGATATAAAGAACGGTGACACACTTGAGGAGTGCATAGAAAGAGCCGACAAAGCTCTTTATTATTCCAAACAAAACGGTAAAAACCAGGTAAACTGGTACGAAGAAGTAATTGACAAAAAATAAAAAAAGTAATATAATTTTTATGTGACATATCATGCTGATCTCCCAGCAAAGAGGTCAGCATTTTTTACTATCAGCCGACAGGCAATATATTTACCGGAGGAAAACAATATGAAAATTGAAACACAGTGTCTCCACGAAGGCTATACTCCAAAAAACGGCGAACCAAGAGTTATGCCTATCTACCAGAGCACAACTTATGTTTACAACTCAACAGATGCAGTAGCAGACGTTTTTGACGATCCGCAGCTTGGAATGATTTACTCACGTTTTGAAAATCCTACAACAGATGCAGTTGAAAAGAAAATTGCCGCTCTCGAAGGTGGTGTTGCTGCGATGTGCACATCTTCAGGACAGGCTGCAACAATGCTTTCCGTACTCAATCTCTGTAACGCAGGCGACCACTTTATTTCAAGTTCTTCAATATACGGCGGTACAGTTAATCTCTTCTCATTCACTTTTAAGAAGATGGGAATCGAATGCACATTCGTTGACGTGGATGCTACGGAAGAAGAGATAAAGGCAGCGATAAGACCGAATACAAAGTGCATTTTCGGTGAGACAATCGCAAACCCTGCACTTACAGTTCTCGATATTGAAAAGTGGGCAAAGATTGCTCATGAAGCAGGTCTCCCTCTTATCGTTGACAACACATTTGCCACACCTGTACTCTGCCGTCCTATCGAATGGGGAGCTGATATCGTAGTTCACTCAACATCAAAATACATGGACGGTCACGCTGTTCAGGTCGGCGGCGTTATCGTTGACAGCGGCAAATTTGACTGGGCTAAGTCAGGAAGGTTCCCTGATTTCACAGAGCCGGACGAAAGCTACCACGGTACGATTTACACAGAAAAATATCCTCACGCTCCGTACATCATCAAGGTAAGGCACCAGCTCATGAGAGACTTCGGATGCTACCCTGCAGCAAACAGCTCTTTCCTTCTCAATCTCGGACTTGAAACACTCGCTGTAAGAATGAAGCGTTACTGTGAAAATGCACTTACCGTAGCAAAATACCTCGAGGCTTCAGACATGGTTGAAAAAATCAAGTATGCAGGTCTTGAAAATGACCCTCACTACGCAAGAGCACAAAAATATCTGCCTGAAGGTGTATGCGGTGTAATCAGCTTCACTATTAAGGGCGGAAGAAAGAACGCTGTCAAGTTCATGGACGCACTTAAACTGGCTTCAAACGAAGTTCATGTTGCCGATATCAGAACATGCGTTCTCAACCCGGCAAGTGCAACACACAGACAGCTCACAGAAGAACAGCTCGTTGCTGCCGGAATTGATCCGGGTATGATCAGACTTTCCGTTGGTATCGAAAACGTTGAAGATATCCTTGCTGATATCAAACAGGCTTTTGAAGCTGTAAAATAATTACAGTGAAAGTCAAATTTATTTTGACGTTCACTATAATTACAAAAAATCAACCCCGCTTTTTCACACCGGAAAAAGCGGGGTTATTTTTTGTCAGAATCCGTTCAGATTATTTTTTTCCATTATACTTTTGTAGTCAATATATGAAATATCCAGATCAACATCATATGCTATTCCGTCAACACGCCCTGTACATGAGCGCTGCCAGATTCCGCATGAAACATCAGGCTGTTCTATTCCGTAATTTGCATACCAGAAATCAAATCTGTCCGTTATTTTTCTGATATTCAGATATCTGTCCGGAAAATCCCTGTTTGAATACATCATCGCATAGTATCCGGCATTTTCTATTTCTTCGAGAAAAGTGTATATTACATCAGTACACTGCTCTCTGTCATTCTGGAGAGGATTGTCGTTTACAAAAGTTCTGTACTCGAAATCATAGACAACTGGATATTCAAGCTGATAGGGTTTTATTGTTTCAATACATGCCCTTGCTTCCGCACGGCAGTCATCAATATTCCTTGCATTTGCAAACCAGTATACTCCGCACTGAATGCCCGCCTGCTTTGCGCCGGTTATATTCTGCAGAAATTTTGGTTCAACAGATGTTCCCTCTCCTGCCTTAATCATAACAAAATCAATACCTGCAGCACGAACTCTGTTCCAGTCAACATCCCCCTGCCACTTTGAAACATCTATCCCGCTGTATGTCTTGATTTCCTTACCGGAGTCCTCGTGTTCACCGAGAGTAAGCAGTCTGCTGTTCATCATGCTGATATGTCCGGATTCTGCTCTGTCACCTCCGGATGCTCCCACTGCCGCTCTCCAGTTTGTTACCGGAAAACTGTCATTTGTTCCGATAGCGTTCTGTTTCAGATAAATGCTGTCAATAACATTTACAACGCCGTCCCCGTTCACATCTCCGTATACTGTTGTTATCTCTGCCGCCGTGCGCGGTACTTCAGATAAAAATGCAGAGCATACACAAAATGCCGCTGTCATTATACCCGCTATTATTTTTTCCTTAATCATAATATGCTCCTGAAAAATTTTTTCAAATAAAAACGAAAAAGGACAGCATCAAAAATGTTGCCCGTTTTTCGCATAATTTATGGGGTATTTATATCAGTATCCTAATTTTTCACCTACGATAATTACCTTGATTCTGTTCTTCTCTCTCTGATGAGCTGTAATAAGGTAATCACAGCAGATTCTTGAGTCAGAATCACATCCGTCAGTAATGTTTGAAAGGCCTTTTCTCTCTGCCTTGCAGCAGCCTCTTTCGTAGCAGTATGTTGCACATGTAAGGCGCTGTGTATTTGCTGGAGCAGCTGTGGACTTAACTCTGTTTACTGCTTCGTCAAGGTTGTCAACAATCTTGTTGTATCCAACTACAACAATAACCGACTTTGGTCCGTATGAAATAGCTGCCACGCGGTTTCCTCTTCCGTCAACGTTAAAGAGCTCACCGTTTTCAGTAACTGCATTTGCACTTGTTATGTATGCGTCAGCATTGAATGAAGCCCTGTAGAGCTGTTCAATCTTGTCCTGATCGATAGCTTCCCTGTCAAGATACTTGTACTTGTCAGATCTTAAAAGATCAATAACACCGCATTCTTCAAGTGTTACAGAACCGCCTGTTGCTACTACATCTCCGTTTTTGAGAAGATTGCTGATAATAGTAAGTACCTCTATCTTTGACTCTGCATAGTGAAATTCCATATTGTTTCTCTTGAGTGCTTCAGCTGTCCTGTTGATACGATTAAGTATTACACTTTTCATGTTTTCGTTCATATTAAAATTTCCTCCTGTAATTCCCGTTAATAAGCACAAAGCCACTTATTTAATTATAACTAAACTTTTCGTTTTTGTCGAGTGTTTTCACTTTTTTATTTCATCTGAAATGAAAATTTTACAAATATCATAATGATTAATGAATTATCTTGTGTAATTTGCACAATATATTTTTCTGAGGATTATTACATCAACGTGATTATGCATATTTTCCACAATAATAAAATATTATTTTAAAAGTACAGAACATAAAAACTGAAAAGGATGATATTATTGAAAAACAGCATCAAGAAAGACACCATTTTTCTGACTTGTGTACAGTTTGTTACTCAAATCATATCTCTTATTCTAAATATCTATATAAATAAAAATCTCGGAACTGAAAATCTGGGACTGATGTCACTTATCAATGCATTTTTTACTTTCGCCATAATTATTTCAAACGGAAACATCTTCGTTTCTTCAAGCCGGTTTATCTCCGAAGAAATCGGAAAAAAAGACGGAAATCCGGGAAAAATATTCGCATACTCCTGTCTCTTATACACATCT
>CAMCOJ010000145.1 GCA_945876405.1 uncultured Ruminococcus sp. | reverse complement strand
TACACAAGGAGTATCGTCGGCAGCGTCAGATGTGTATAAGAGACAGATCTATGTACAGAGAGGGAAAGATGTGTTCTCCCTTGTCCGATATGGTGATTCTGATATCCGGACCGGCGGCAAACCTGTTTACCGGGGCGTTAGTGTATTTTTTCAGCGGTAAAACGGGATGTTTTTTTATTGTAAATATTATTCTGGGACTTTTTAATCTTTTTCCTTTTTCAGCTCTTGACGGAGGTGCAGCAGCTGATATTTTTTTTGAATATCATTTTACCGGGAGAAAGTGCCGTGCGTTTTTTTCGGTTTTCAACATACTGATTCTCTTTGTGTTGATAATTCTTGCAGGAAGGCTGCCGTTTTTCAATGTATCATTTTACATAACGGGAATATTTCTCAGCCTGTGTGAGCTAAAAAAATTATCCGAAATCATTGATTAATTGATAATTTTATAGTACAATAAATACATTGATGTTTGAAAAAACGGAGGTAAATATATTGCTCAGAGAAAAAATAGAACCGCTGCTTCTGAAAGTACAGAAGCCGTCAAGATATATAGGCGGGGAGCACGGAAGTATAATGAAGAACAAGGAAGATATTGATGTTCGTTTCGCTTTCTGCTTTCCGGACAGCTACGATATAGGTATGTCTCATCTTGGAATGAAGATACTCTATTCGCTTATAAACTCAAGGGAAAACTACTGGTGCGAGAGAGTGTTTGCACCGTGGACTGACTTCGAGGAACTTATGGTGGAAAATGATATACCGCTTTATGCTCTGGAAAGTCTTGATCCTGTTAAGGACTTTGACTTCATAGGATTTACCATGCAGTATGAACTTTCATACACCAATCTTCTGAATATGCTTCATCTTGCAGGAGTGCCGCTTTATGCAAAGGACAGAGGAGAGAGCCTTGCTCCTATAGTTATTGCCGGAGGTCCGTGTGTCTGCAATCCGGAACCGCTGGCTGAATTCTGCGACATCATTTCACTCGGTGAAGGCGAAGAAGTAACACTTGAGATGATGGATCTATATGATAAGATGAAAAAACAGGGTGCCACAAGACAGGAATTTCTCCGCGAAGCTGCAAAGATAGAGGGGCTGTATATTCCTTCACTTTACACTGTCGAGTACAATGAAGACGGTACAATAGGAAGATATGTACCTCATGACGGAGCTCCTCCTGTAATCAGAAAGAGAATAATAAAGGACTTTGACAAAGTTTTCTATCCGGACTGTTTTGTAGTACCTTTCTCCGATATCGTTCACAACAGAGCTTCAGTTGAAGTTCTTAGGGGCTGTATCAGAGGCTGCAGATTCTGTCAGGCAGGATTTATATACAGGCCGTTCCGCGAAAAGAAGGCATCAACTGTAGCAGACCAGGCGAAGTGTCTCTGTGAAAATACGGGATACGAGGAACTGTCACTCCTGTCCCTGAGTACAAGTGACCACTCCGATATAGACGGTATACTGAACGAACTCATGGAATACACGGAAAACGAGCATATAAATATGACTCTTCCATCTCTCCGTGTGGATAACTTTTCTGAAGAGCTTCTTGAAAAGATAAAGAAGGTACGAACCAGCGGACTTACTTTTGCACCGGAGGCAGGAACGCAGAGACTCCGTGATGTAATAAACAAGAATGTTTCCGAAGAGGAAATTATGTCTACCTGCCGTATAGCGTTTGAGGGCGGATACACAAAGGTCAAGCTGTACTTTATGATGGGACTTCCTACTGAAACTGATGAGGATATCATCGGCATTGCTGATACTGCCCAGCGTATAGTTGATCTCTTCTATTCACTTCCGGACAGACCGAAGGGTTCGGTATCTGTATCCATAAGTGTTGCAACTTTTGTTCCGAAGCCGTTTACTCCTTTTGAGTTTGAACCGCAGATATCACGTGAAGAGATAAAAAGACGTCAGCAGCTGCTTGTTGACAGCATAAAGTCAAAGAAAATCAAGGCAAGCTGGCATGACCCTGAGATAAGTATTCTTGAGGAAGTACTTGCAAAGGGTGACAGGCGCATAGGCAGGGTAATGTACGAAGCCTGGAAGAGCGGCTGCAAATTCGACAGCTGGGGCGAATGTTTTGACTTTAAAAAGTGGGAGGCTGCATTTGAAAAATGCGGCGTGGACATTGCTTTCTATGCTAACAGGGAAAGAGCTTACGATGAAGTATTTCCATGGGATCACCTTGATTACTTTGTTTCAAAGGAATTTCTTGCAAGGGAAAACAAAAAAGCAAAGCAGAATCTTACAACACCGCACTGCCGTCTTAAGTGCTCAGGCTGCGGAGTAAACATAAAAGCCGGAGGTGAGTGTTTTGAAAAAACTTCGTGCGAGATTTGAGAAAAAGGACAGAGCAAGGTATATCTCACACCTTGACCTTTACAGATTTATGCAGAGAACGTTCAGACGTGCACGTATTTCGGTATGGTACACTCAGGGATTTAATCCGCATCTCTATATTATGTTTCCGCTGCCGCTTTCACTTGGATATGAGAGTGAATGTGAGATAATGGATTTTAATATTAATGATGATGATCTGTCTGCTGAAGAAGTGATGGAAAGACTCAATGCTGTTCTTCCGCAGGGTGTTCGTATAAATGAAGTTTACGAGCCTGTTATGAAGCACACGGAGATTGCGTATTCATGCTATGATATTGAGCTGACTTCTCCGGACAGGGTACTGTGTTCAGAAAAATTTGCAGAGTTTATGAATCAGGAAACGATTGTCATTCAGAAAAAGACAAAGCAGAAGACTATGAAGGATGTTGACATAAAGCCTTTTGCAGATATAAAGGAATATCATGATACAGACAAGGGAATGTTTATTTCCATGAGTATGCCTTCAGGAAGCGGCGCAAGTTACAATCCTTCACTTCTTCTTTCAGCATTTTATAAATTTGCCGGTTCAGAGGCGGAGTATGCGGCTGTAACCAGAACAGCAGTGCTTACTGAAAAAGGCGAAGATTTCAGATAGAGGGGAAAATAAAATGAAAAATATGAAAAAATTTCTCAGTGCAGCAGTGGCAATGACAATGTGCATGTCGCTTTTCTCATGCAGCGGGAAGGTTGAAACAGATGAAAAAACAGAAGAATCTGCTGTGAATCAGGAAGTTACAGAAGCTCCTGTTTTAACAGAAGTTCCGGAAACAGAGGCACCGGAAGAGGAAACGGTTTTGGGTGCACACAATCCGCTTACGGGTGAATACGGCTTTAACGAGGAGGCTGTTGGAAAGAGACCTGTTGCAGTTATGATAAACAACATTGATCAGGCTCTTCCGCAGTACGGAATCGGCTCAGCAGACTATATTTATGAGGTGGTTGTTGAAGGTGGTATCACAAGACTTATGGCTGTGTTTGCAGACTATACAAATGTTCCGACACTCTGCTCAATCAGAAGCTGCCGTTACTACTATCCTCTCATTGCCAACGGTCTTGATGCAATATACTGCCACTGGGGAATGGATATGACTATAGCAAAGGAAACTCTTGAGAGACTTGATATAGACAGATTTGACGGCGATGACAGTGCATATTACGACGGACTTTTCTATAATGACAGCGAGAGACTGGAATATTACTCCCGTGAACACACTGGATGTCTTGACGGCTCACAGCTTCCTGACTATATTTCTTCTGCAGGGTTCCGCACAGATGCAAACAACGGCGGAGCCGATGCGATGAAATTTGCAGAGGGAACAGAACTTTACGAGATTTCGGGAGAAGTATGTGACAGTGTTGTAGTATCATTCTCAGACGGATATTTCAGTACATTTACATATGACGCTGAAACAGAAAAATACTACAAGCAGCATTCCGGAAGTGAGCACATGGATGCTGCAACCGGCGAACAGCTTTCATTTACAAATGTATTTGCTCTTGAAACCACTGTACATGAAAGAGAAGACGGATACCGTATGGATGTGGATCTCTCAGGCGGCAGGGGATATTATTTCTCCGGCGGAAGAGTGCAGGAAATAAACTGGAACAAGGCTGATGACTACAGTAACTTTGTCTTCACAGATGCGTCAACCGGCGAAGAAATCACTGTAAACCGCGGTAAATGCTACATCGGCATTACAAACAATATTTCATACTGATAAAAATAATCACCTCTGATTTGAATAATAAGGAAAAAACCTCCAATATTCAGTTCAGAGGTGATTTTCCTATGAAAAAGTTTGAGATAATTTTTATTGCAGCAATTGCTTTATTTTTGTGTTTGTCAGGAATAAGAGATGTAAATGATGATTATTTATCATTACAGAACGACGTGGTCCGTATGCATATCCTTGCAAATTCAGACAGCGAAGAAGACCAGAACCTTAAACTTCAGGTCCGCGACCGCATACTTGAAGGGACACGCGGATGGACAGAGGGATGTACAAGCGCTGAGGAAGCAGAGAGCGTGTATGAATCAAGAATAGATGAGATAAACAGTATGGCTCAGCAGTATGTATATGAAGCCGGATATGATTATGAGACCAGAACGGAAGTTCTGAGAATGGACTTTGATGACAGGGAATACGGCGATATAACAATGCCGCAGGGAAACTACAGAGCAGTAAGAATAACCATTGGTGAAGCTGAAGGCCATAACTGGTGGTGCGTTATGTATCCGCCGCTTTGCGTTCCGGCAGCAGGTGCACAGAGTGATATAGACAGCTTCAGCGGATATTTTACCGATGGTGAGATAGACCTTATGAAAAACTGCGGGAAGTATAAGCTCAAACTTCGGTGTGCGGAGATTTATAATCGTATTACTGGTGCTTTGTGATGATGATTCATTTTTATAGTGAAAGTCAAATTTATTTTGACGTTCACTATAATTCCTCAGAGACCTGCGGATTAAAGTTTTCCGGGCGATATTGATTTCTTCTCCACTCCTGGTTGATGAATATTTGAATCACACCGTATATATTGCAGTATTGCTAAATACCCTGGAAAATGATATACTTATAGTATCATAAAAAACAGGGAAAGGAGCAGATAATATGGGAATATATCTTAATCCGGGAAATGAACTTTTCAGGCAGGTAATAAATTCATCAATATATGTAGATAAAACAGGTCTGATAGATTTTACAAACTCTGTGATGGACACGACACAGAAAGAAATCTGCGTAAGTCGTCCAAGGAGGTTCGGAAAGTCGATAGCGGAAAACATGCTTGCGGCATACTACAGCAGAGGATGCGATTCAAGGGAGCTTTTTTCAGGACTTAAAATAGCAAAAACAGCAGATTTTGAAAAGCATCTGAATAAACACAATGTAATTCATATTGACATACAGAAATTTCTGAGCAGTTATCCGGATATGAAGGGAATGCTTGCCGGTCTGACGGCAGAGCTGTTTTTTGACCTAAAGATGGAGTTTAAGGGTGTTGAGTATTACAATACCAAAGATCTGCCAAGAATATTTAAGGATATATACTCGCAGAAAAATGAAAAGTTCATATTTATAATAGATGAATGGGATTCAATATTCAGAGTCCACAAGGATGACAAAGGTTCACAGAAAGAGTACCTTGATTTTCTCAGAAATCTGCTTAAGGACCAGCCGTATGTATCGCTTGTGTATATGACGGGAATACTGCCGGTGAAAAAGTACGGAGAGCATTCAGCTCTGAATATGTTTGACGAGTATTCAATGACAAATCAGGGAGCACTTGCGGAGTATACCGGATTTACGGAAAAGGAAGTAGAGGAACTCTGCATCAGGTACGGTATGTCATTTGAGGAAACAAAAAAATGGTATGACGGCTACAGAGTAAACGGATTGTCTATATATAATCCGAAGTCGGTTGTGACTGCGATGACAAGTAAAGTATTCGATAACTACTGGACACAGACAGAAACATATGAAGCCCTGAAAGTGCATATTTACAGGA
>CAMCOJ010000144.1 GCA_945876405.1 uncultured Ruminococcus sp. | reverse complement strand
AGATCTACACAAGCAGTATCGTCGGCAGCGTCAGATGTGTATAAGAGACAGCTCTTTATATATGTAAGTATAATACTGGGCAGGGTAGACTGCCTTTGCAGGGAGAAGATAATGACAGCATCCGGCAGCGGAATAATTTCAAAGCTAAGATATGTTCTGGCAGGAGGGGTGATTCTGCTGACTGCCTTTGTAGTGGGAACGAGCGCTGATCTGATGAACAGCCGGCTCATGAATGAACTGTCTAGCTTCACAGATTCATTTGACAGTGTTTTGATTTCTGACGAGCAGGTGCCGCTTGCGGATCAGGAGGTCAAAACCGCCAGCAAAACCACAAGCAAAACTTTGAAGATTATGAAGAATTCAAAGTAGACCTACACTAAAAGGCTTGCGGACAAGACTTCAAGCAAAACGGCGGTGAGCGAAGAGGGCGAAAACCTGGTTGTGAAGAACATATCCACAAAGACCGCTACTACCGAGAAGTATACCAAGAAGAAAAAAACCAAGAAGGTTATCGTCAGGATAACCACCACTACTATCACAACCACATACCCGATTGAGGGCTCTGCCAACGAAGAGGCAAACAAAAGCAGCAAAACCACGTCAAAGACCGTGAAGCTTAAGGTCAAGGCAAAAAAGACCTACTCAAAGAAGCTGCCGGCTAAGGCCTCGACCAAAACCGTAGTGAAGAATGATGGCAATACCCTGGTGCAGACTGATACAATAACTGAAACGAAAACAACAGAGAAATACACAAAAAAGAAAAAGACAAAGACAGTGGTTACCACAGTGACAACAACTGTCATCACATCGAAATATGCCATGAAACACACTGAGCCGGAGAGCGCAACAGGAGCACAGAAGCCGTCGGAGGATACATCCACTCAGCAGCCTGCAGGCGGGGAGCCGGCACAGGCTGAGGAAACCACCGGAGTTGAGACTGAAGCCCCGGTTACCGGCGAAGCCAGCGATGCCGGAACAGAGAACGGTGAAGCGGCTGGTGAAGAAGGAACGGATACCGCAGGTCCGGGTACAGAAAGCAGCGGCTCAGAGGTTTCCGCACCTGCACAGCAGGCACCGCCTGCAGAGACGGGAGATGCGACTCAGCCAGAGGAAGCTGCTGACGAACCTTCAAACGACACTGCACCGGCACTTCCTGAGGGAACCTCGGCAATCAGAACCGCAGCACCGAAGGCAGACAATGCGCTGCTTGAAGCATTCGACGAGCTGGGCTTCACCTTTAAGGTTGACGCATCATACCAGTACACCGGCGTATTTGATGCCAGAACCAGAGTAATCATTTTGCGTTACAATGACGATAACGTGTACCACGAGCTGGGACACTTCCTGGCCTTTGTGGCGGGGAATTACGATGTGAGCAGTGCTTTCAAGGATGTATACAACAGAGAGAAATCGTTGTATACCGGCAGAAATCAGGCTTACATACTAAAGAACTCTTCAGAATACTTTGCGGAGTCCTATAGAGACTATGTGTTGAACAAATCCGAGCTTAAGTCACAGCGCCCGCTTACTTATGGCGCAATTGAGACGGCATTAGGCAGGGTTACAGACATACAGATTGATAAGATTAGAAATTATTATTCTGGAATTTGGGAATGATATTGTATAATAAAAAACGGCAAACCCGTCGAAAGGCGGGGACGCAAAGCTCAAGTGTCTTAACTTTTGCACCTGGCGGCTAAGGGTGCAAAGGCATGATTGACTGGCTGCACTGAACACCGGTGCAGCCTTTTGTTATTAGTTAGAAGGAAGAGGAAAATGTTGAGGAGAAGACTGTTAGTGGTGCTTGCGACACTCACCATGGTGCTTGCATTCATTCCGCTGTGGGCTTGTGCAGAGGCTTCGGCGTATGAGACATCACCCCCTGCCCGGACTGAAGCCCCGGAGCAGGCTGAGGAGCTGCCGGTCGGCAATGCACCGGAAGAGCCGGATGAGGATGATGTCGATGAGAAGGCGCCCGATGATGAACCTGCAACGGAGGAGGAACCGGAAAAGGACAATCCGGATGATCCGGTGCAGTACACGGTGACAATTCACTACATTGATGAAAAGGGTAACAAGCTCCGGGAGGACTACATCGGGCAGTATGCTCCGGGAAGCGAATTTGCCATCGAGAGTCCGGCGATTAAGGGATACACCCCGGATTATGATAAGATTACAAGCGGTGAAGGCGGCATGCCCGGTGAGGCACGGGAATACACCGTAACCTATTCAAAGATAGTTATTCCTACAGAGCCGGCCCCCCCTCGTGATGCAAAGGCAGACAAAGCAGCACCCCGAACTCCTGCGGCCGCTGCCATAACAGAGCGTGACACCAGGAGCTACGAGCTCACGGTTGTTGGAGAGGAAAAGATACCCCTTTCCGCAGGTTTTCTGGATACGGAATGCTGCATCCTCCATCTGCTTTTAATGCTTTTGGCCACAGCAGTTCTGATTTGGTACACAAAGGATATGAAGCAGCATCAGAAGCACATCTTAGAACTTGAAGATCAGCTGGATCTGCATTGACGCCCGGAAAAAGCATAAAAAAATACAAGCGAAAAGAAAAATTACAGTTTCATAATTCTGAAAAGGTGATATAATATACTAACAAAAATCGAATTTGGCAAACCCGCCGAAAGACGGGGACGCAAAGCTCAAGTGTCGTAACTTAATGCCTTCAGCTTAAGGCATAAGGATGATAGACTGGCTGCACTATTATTAGTGCAGCTTTTTATTTTTAAGGTAGATTTGTAGTTTAAGGGAGAGGAACTATGAAAAAGCTGACAAAAAAAGCAATGGCAATAGTGCTGAGCGTAATGATGTTGGTAGTATTCATGCCGACGTCTACGTTTGCAGCAACAGGAAGCGGAAATGCAGAAACTACAGTTAGTGGGCCTGAAGTGAGCAAGACAATAGCTGATAATAAGGATGGGACCCATACTATTAGTTTGAGTGTGACGGGACGGACTAACTCAACAACAGAAAGCACGAAAGCAAATGTTGTTATTGTGTTCGACTTGTCAAACAGTATGGATAACAGTGACAGCTACATAGAAGCCGATTATGGTGGATATGGCTACGATCGTTATTCGAGGGAGAAATACTTTACTCTCTATAAAAAAGATGGGTCGAATTACACTGCAATTAAAACTAGCGAGGGTTACACGGGACCTGTTTATCAAAAAGGTTCTAGAAACAATTATAGTGTTTACAGTGGAAAACGCTATACAAATCGTCTGGAAATAGCTCAGAGTGCAACGGCGAGCTTGATTGATTCGCTGGCCGCAAACAACAAGAGTGCTGATGATGACACGGTTGAGATATCATTCATGTCCTTTGCAACTACCGCTCATACGACCAAAGCCTATCATAATAAATGGTATAAGGGTAACGATATGAGTGAATTGGTTTCATATGTAATGAATGTTTCAAAACCTTCTGGAGATAGTGGCGGCACAAACTGGGACGATGCGCTAGAAAAAGCACGAACAGTGGCAGCAGGAAAAACGTCAGAGGATGATGAAACGTACATCATCTTCGTTTCTGATGGAAATCCAACATTTTATAATGATGATGATGGCGACATAGGAGGAAGTGGAAGCAGTACAAGTCAGAGTACAATAGACGAGGCTCTTAATGAAGCAGACAAGATTAAAAAGGCAGGATACAAATTCTACGGCGTAGGTTTCATGGGTGCCAATGATTACATGCCAGATCTTTGTGAGAGAGCAAATGGAACGTCTGAAGGTTATTATTATTCAGCAGGAGATTCGACTGCACTCGAGCAGGCCTTTGCTGAAATTGTGAATTCAATTTCAAACAGCGCCGGATATAAGGATGTTATAGTTACTGATAATGTTACATCTTTGACATCAACGAATTTGAAGTTAGTGGATGGCAACGTTAGCGGCTTCACATATACGAGAAGTGACGGTGAAGAGTACACCGGACCGAAAGCATCATACGAGAATAATACAGTTACCTGGAACTTAGGAGAAGGAACGCTGGAAAGTGGTGTTACATATACCGTAAGCTTTAAGGTATGGCCGTCACAGGAAGCATATGACTTGATTGCCGATTTAAATAATGGAATAGGTAATTATGATGCTCTTAGTGATGATATCAAGAAACAAATTAAAAAAGTCGGCGATTCATATTCTCTTAACACAAATACCGTCAGTGGGAACGAGGTATCTTATGTAAGAGTCGACACAAAAGAGGTAAAGAATAAGCCTGAAGGTACCCAAAAACCTGATGGGAGCATTGCTACTAATGATGGATATACATATGTTCAGAAAGGCGACAAATGGGTCGGCACAAAGGAAACAACCGGTAAAGTAGACCTTGTAAATCCTGATCCGATTCCGCTTACATCGACGGCAATCAAAGTTTCAAAAGAGTGGGACGGTGAAACAGGAACCGGTGATGTCCAGCTCAAACTGATGAAAAAAGACGGTAACGGCGAATACGAATACACTGGCAAGACGGTAACGCTTAATGAAGCAAATAACTGGAAAGCACAGGTACATGTTGCTCCGGGGCTCAAAGCAGGCGGAGAAATCCTTGAAGCGGGACACGACTATACTTTGGTAGAAGTTGATGGAGGATACAAATATGAATTCACATCAACCACCTGTCATCCGATGCTGATAAACAGTGCCACAGAAATCAAGAACGCTGATGGTTCAGCATGTGTACTCAAAGGAACAAATACCAAGAAGAGCAATCTTGAAATCACAAAGACGCTGGAAGGAAATAATAACACTGCAGATAATACATTATTCACATATAAGGTTACTGTAACAGAAAAGAATGGGGATGATGTATGGTTCTCTATTGGTGACGGACAGAACGTTATCCAAGTTAATAATCGTGTAACAGGTGCGACGGCTGAAGAAACTGACGGAGTGAAGACCGGATATTATTCAGTAGCAAGTGGCAGTAAAATAACAGTAAAGATTAAGGCTGGAGAAAATATTTTCTTTACTAATCTGGCAAAGGGCTCGACTTATTCAGTTGAGGAAGTCGACATCCCGGGTGAATACCAGCTGCAGAAAGTAGTGGTTAACCAGGGTACAGAGCAGACCAATGCAAAGGCAGAGGGCACAATATCCGAGAATAAAAAGACATACACAGTTGCCTATACAAATAAGCTTCTGACTCCTACAAATGTTACGCTGCAGGCAACAAAGAAAGTTGAAGGCAAAGATGCTAAAGAAGCCTTCACCTTTAGCATGGAACTGGCAAGCGGTGACCGTACCGGAGTGGTAATGCCTTCGAATACGACAGCAACCACAGTTGCAAACATTCAGAAGGGTCAGTCGAAAACAGTAAGCTTCGAGAGCATTAAATTCACAAAGCCAGGAACCTACACTTTCAAGGTGAAGGAAACGAATGAAACAGTACCTGCCGGATGGTCATATGACAAAACTGAAAAGACAATAACCGTAGTTGTAAGCGCCAACGACGGAGCGCTTTCAGCTAGAGTCGAAGGTAACAATCCTGAAATCGTTAACTCTTATTCGGCAAATGCAGCAACTCTCAGCAGCATTCCTGTAGAGAAGGAACTTACTGGTGAAGGCGCACAGAGTTTTGATATTAGAAACGCGTTTACGTTTACACTGGCAGCCGAAGGCAATGCCCCATTGCCGCAGACAACAGTAATTAAGAACCCTGATGCTAACGGAGGAACTGCAGAATTCGGACCTATTACATATACAGCTGCAGGAACGTATAATTACACAGTAACCGAAAGCGGATCTGTTGATGGTATTGAGAATGACCCTGTTTCAAGCAAGTCTGTAACTGTAACGGTTACAGATAACGACGAAGGACAGCTTGTTGCAAACATCACACAAGGTGCCAATCTGAAGTTTACAAATAAGGTCATAGAACCTG
>CAMCOJ010000143.1 GCA_945876405.1 uncultured Ruminococcus sp. | reverse complement strand
CTGATAATTCAGAGCTTTTATTAGATTCTTCATTTTTATCACCTGCCAGATTCATATAATAATGTTCAAGATTTGCTTCATTTATTCCAAGACCAACCGGAGTAACTCCGTTTTCAAAGAGTGTCCTGGATATTTCTTTTAAATCATCAAGTCCTTCATAAAGCTTAATGCTGCCGTCATTATCGATTTCAAACTGGCTGTATCCAAGCTTGTTTTCAAGAATAGCTGCAGCAAGATTATTGTTATCCGTATCTATACGGTAAAATTCCCTGCAAAGCCTGTTAAGTTCAGCATTTGAAACTGTCTGAATTATCTCACCTTTGTTTAAGAAAATATAATCGGTACAAAGAAGTGAAAGCTCACTTAAAATATGTGATGAAATAATCATGGTTATTTTTTCTTCACTGTTAAGCCTTAACAGAAGTTCTCTTATCTCAACAATTCCTTCAGGATCAAGTCCGTTTATCGGCTCATCAAGTACCATAATTTCCGGTTTTGAAAGCAGAGCATTAGCTATTCCAAGTCTCTGCTTCATACCGAGAGAAAAATTCTGTACAGGTTTCTTTCCTGTATCAGTAAGACTTACAGTCTCAAGAACTTCCTGAATACGTTTTTTATCCGGAATTCCTTTCTGAATTCGTTGAATCTCAAGATTCTCAAATGCTGTCATCTTCTCCTTGGCATATGGTGTCTCAACCATAAAACTCATCCGGCTTCTCGCCTTTGAAAGGGATTTGTCATCACTTTCGCCAAAAATTGAAATTGTCCCTCCCGTCGGAATCACAAGTCCCCCAAGCATTTTCATGATTGTTGTCTTTCCGGCACCGTTAGGACCAACAAGTCCGCATATCATACCTTTTCTTATCTGAAATGATACGTCATTTACGGCCTTTTGTTTTCCGTACTGTTTCTCAAGATTCTTTACATCAATTAATATTTCCTGCATTTGCATCCTTCCTTTCTCAAATGAATCCCTGTAATCTCATTATAAAATCAGAGTATAAAGAATTTCTTAAATTTTATAAATTGTCCAGAAAATTTTTTTTGCAAGTAAAAAAGACGGTTTAACCCGTCTCTTTATTTTGTCTGTTCAGTTTTACTCCGATATGCAGTTCGCCTTTATCAGCAATGGCAAATACCTTTGCTCCCTGCTTTTCAGCAAGCAGTTTTACTATATACAGTCCGATACCGGCACCGCTGCTGTTTCTTGATTTGTCCGCACGGTATGTCCTGTTAAAAATCTGATCTGTATCAATATCTGTCCCCGCAGCTATACGGTTAATAAAAGTCACAGAAACGCTTTCATCTTCTTCTGAAAGAACTATGCGAAAACTGTCAGAAGCATACTTTATAACGTTATTAAGAAGATTTGCAAAGATTCTGGAAATCAGCGAGGGATCAGCATAAGCAAATACACTGTTGTCAGGAAAAACAATGTCAGGTATGAGATTGTTTTTTCTGATTATTGCTTCATTATCTGCAACAAACTGCATCAGTTCATTTGTAAGATTTACAGAACGCAGTTCAGCAGATGAAAAATCACTCTCAAGTACAGAAAGCTGGAAGAAATCATCAGATATTACTTTCATAGCCGAACATTTTTCTTCGCATATTCTTATATATTCCCTGGCAGAGTCAGAAATTGAAGAATCATCTTTTAGCATCTGAAGATTTCCGCTTATTACGGTAAGAGGAGTACGCAAATCATGTGCAATATCAGAAACACTCTGCTTCAGATTCATCTCAGCAGCTTCACTCTGTAATTTAAGTTTTTTCTGATAATCAAGATTGCGGTTTATCTCTGCAGTCATTTCAGACAAATTCTTATCTGACAGGTCAACAGTAAGCTGACGGTTATAATTCATATCCCGTGTCAGAACAAGTTCCTCCTGAATATTTTTCATATTTGCTTTCAGCTGAAATATATATATGCACAGACGGAGGCAGAGCAGAAAAAGAAGTATTGTTATGATAACCGGAAATATCACATTATTCCTCCTTCAGACGATACCCTACGCCCCATACAGTTTCTATGTATTCTTCACCTGATATTTTTTTCAGTTTGCTTCTCAGATTACTCATATGTACATTTACTGTATTGTCCTCATAGTAATATATATCATTCCATACTGATTCGTAAAGATTTGCCTTGGTAAATACTTTCTTCGGATGACCAAGGAACAGTTTCAGAAGCTGCATTTCCTTTGATGTGAGAGAAACGTTTTTTTCATCAATCTTAACTGTATTTTCATCAGTGTTATATGTAAGATTTCTGAAAGAGAGAATACTGTCATTTTTCGAGGTGCTGCCTGACCTGCGTAAAACAACCTGTATACGCACCAGAACTTCATTCAGGTCAAATGGCTTCAATATAAAATCATCAGCTCCCATACGAAGCATCTCAAGTTTTGTTTCCATCATTGATTTTGCTGAGATAACAATTACCGGCTTGTCAGAATACTTTCTGAATTCTTTAACCAGCTGTTCTCCGCTTATCCCCGGGAGCATCAGATCCATAAGTACAATATCAAAATTCTGTTCTTTTAGTAATTCTGAAGCTGCATTTCCTTCGTAAACCGCTTTAACCTCATAACCGTTCTTTGTTAGAAAATTTGAAATAAGGGCTGAAATTTCTTTATTATCCTCTACTATTAGTATTTGTCCGTTCATTTTTACCTTTCCTCATTTCGCAAAATTAAAATTTTGTGAAAATACCTTTAATCCATATCTCAAGACCGATGAAAACAAGAATCGAGCCACCGAGAATCGCTGCCTTGTTTGACAGCTTTGTTCCAAACTTTCGGCCGATGAAAAGTCCCGCTATACTTATAATAAACGTTACCACTGCAATAACCGCCGCACATACAAGTGCCATGGGCAGATTATAGTCAGAAATGGTAAAACCAACTGAAAGAGCATCAATTGAAGTTGCTATTCCCTGTACCATAAGTGCACCGAAACCAACCCCGGATTTCTCACTTTCCTCTTCTTCGTTTTTTATTCCTTCAATAAGCATCTTGCCGCCTATAAACAGAAGCAGGACAAGTGCAATCCACGGAATCAGTTTTTCAAACGCACTGAAGTACTGCACGACTGTATGTACACATATCCATCCAATCACAGGCATCAGTGCCTGAAAAAATCCGAAAGTTCCGGCTATACCACAAATTTTTGACCGTTTCATATCCGGTTCGTTCAGTCCGTTTGCAAGGGATACAGAAAATGCGTCCATAGCGAGTCCGACTCCAAGTAATACACTGTTAAAGAAGAACATAAAATTCCAGTTCATTTTTATCCTCCGGATTATTGTTTTTATAAATTATATTTAAGTATATCCGAATATATACACCTTACAGTATCACTGTCAAATTTATAAACACAATTTCCAAGCTTGCTTTCATTTACTTTTTCTCCCAGAGACTCCTCCGATGCAGAAGACAAATCATAACTGTGTTCAGGGTTAATCCTTTCATATACGTTCAGAAGCTTTTCGTAAAGAGTTTCTCCTTCGTATTCTTCCATTATTCCGTACAACTCTGAAAATTCATCTCTGCGTCCGTTTTTCTCCGCATACTTCAGGGCAAAAATCAGACTCAGTGCCACCGCCTGACCGTGACGTATCCCATACCCTGTGGTCAGTGAATAACTCATCGCATGACCGACAGAAGTACGTGTAAAACTTATTGCTTTACCGGAATAGTATGAGGCAAGCAGTATATCCTGATTAACTGTCAGGTCGTCATTAAGATAGGCTTCATAATTACTGTATATGATTTTTATTGCCATCTCCGCATATTTCCTGCTTTCAGAAGTAACGCCAGGCGTCATCATACTTTCAATGCTGTGACAAAGTGCATCCAGCAGTGATACTGCCTTTTGCTGCCTGTTCATACCTTCAAGCAGCGAAAAATCAAGAATCGCTGCATCCGGCAAAAGTTCAGGTTCACTTAATGAATATTTCGTATTGTTTCTGCATAATACTGAGTACTGCGTTGCCTCACTGCCTGAACCTGCTGTTGTAGGAACAGCAATATGAATAATATTCCTGTTTCCGGTAAAATGCTTTACTGCCTTTGCCGTGTCAATAACACTTCCGCCGCCTGCAGAAATAATCACGTCAAATTCATCACTTTTAAAAACCTTTACTGCCTCTGCAACGCTTTCATCAGTAGGATTTTCAATAACGCCTGTAAATTTACTTACAGTAATATCCAGACTATCAATGTATTTTTCAAATTCACTGCCCTTAAGGTGATTTCCCATAACCAGAAATACTCTGGAGGCTTCATACTTTCCGAGCAGAATTTCCAGTGATGAAATACCATAGTACAGATTTTCATCAGTTTTTATATTTTCCATAACTTTTTTATAATCCTCCGCATTGTCAATTTCATTTATAAAGCAGCCTGCATACGAAACAGTTCTGATATTTAATCTGTCTGCAATATCATTAAGGGCATTTTCAGCATAAACATTCGTACGCCCTGTCTGTATGTATTTCTCCGTTTCTGAAACCCACTGTAAAATGCATTTTTCTGAAAGATGGTAAAGCGGCTGAAACGCATAGCAGTTTTCGTCAAAGATATTAACTGAAACCTCCCTGAGTATGCCGTTTTCAACTCTGCCCTTAAAATCCTTGTCCGGTTTTTCAGCACTCCGGTCAACAAGACAGTATGATCCCGTGGGTTCTTTCATCAGTTTTTTCAGAATACTCTTTTCAAACACAAGGTCGCCGTGCATCATTATTATATCATCATTCAGGTACTCTTTGCAAAGATAAAATGAAAAAATATAATTAGTTGAGGAAAATTCAGGATTAAATACAAATTCTGAATGAATATCAGGTATTTTTTCTGCCTCATTTCTGATATCAGAATCATACTTTCCGGTTGTTATTATTACATCATGAATACCGCATTCAGAAAGAAGTCTGAGCTGACGGTGAAGTACGGTTTCGCCGTTTATTTCGAGAAGACACTTTGGTCTGTTTTGGGTAAGTATACCCATCCTGCTTCCTGTTCCGGAATTAAAAATCAGTGCTTTCATTTTATCAGATTCTCCATAAGTAATTTTTTATTTTCCAGCGGTGAAAGTAAGGGCCTTCCCAGATTACTACGCGAGCCCTGTTTTATGAAAATAACCATTGCGGACTTTGGCGTTTTTTTCATTTTTTCAATACCCTCATGAAGTTCATCCGCAGTTTTTACAGAAAATACTTCACTGAATCCGCATGCTGCAAGTATTTCAGGTATATTCACATCAAACCCGACTGTCTGCTGACCTCCAACGGATTCGTGGGCACCATTGTTAAAAACTATATATCTGAAATTTTCGCCCATATTTACAGAATTGACTGCCGCAGAACCCATATGCATAAGAAATGATCCGTCCCCGTCAGCACAGTATACTGTTTTGTCTGTACCCAGACTGATTCCAAGTGCAATTGACGATGTATGTCCCATAGAACCCACAGTAAGGAAGTCACATCTGTGACTCTGGTGCCTTCTCTCGCGTATCTCAAACAGTTCTCTTGAAGTCTTCCCTGTTGTGGAAACTATTATATCATCTTCTGAAAGGTGTTCAGTAATAATTTCAAGAGATTCTTCTCTTGATAAGGAAAAATTATTTTCAGGCTTTAAAAAAGGTATATCACTGAATGTATTTTTTCTGATTACAAGAGCTATAGGACGGCTGTATTTTTTCATATATTCTGCACATTCTTCTATACATTTGCGATAATCATTCTCAGGAATCAATGTCGGTATTCCAATTGTTTCAAAAAGCGGAATGGTCAGTTTTCCCTGTTTCTTATGCTGCGGTTCATCAGAAGTCCCGGGTTCTCCTCTCCATCCGACCTGTCTCTTATACACATCTGACGCTGCCGACGATACTCCTTGTGTA
>CAMCOJ010000142.1 GCA_945876405.1 uncultured Ruminococcus sp. | reverse complement strand
AGTCTTCCGAAAGGAACTGAATACTTTTTTTCAGATCTTCACGGAGAATATGAATCATTTCTTCATATGCTGAAAAGTGCATCCGGTATGATAAGAAAAAAGATAGATCTTGTTTTCGCCAAAACAGTTGAATCTGCAGAGAGGGAAAAGCTTGCGCTGCTGATTTATTATCCCGAAAAGGAAATAAAAAGACTCAGTTCCCTCAATCTGATAAATGATGAATGGAGAAGACTTACTATTTACAGGCTCATTCTTGTATGTGAAGCTGTATCAGCAAAATATACCCGTTCAAAAATCAGAAAAAAGGTTCCTGATGACCTCGTGTATATTGTTGATGAGCTTCTTAATGTAACTGACGATATAAACAAGGATTTTTACTATGATGAAATAATAAACACTATCATTGAAACCGAGATATCAGAGAGTTTTATCGAATCACTCTGTTTGCTTATCCAGTCACTTGCCATTGATAAACTTCATATAATAGGGGATATTTTTGACAGAGGGCCTCGTGCCGATATTATAATGGACGAACTCATGAAACGCGACGGCGTTGACATACAATGGGGAAACCATGATATTTCGTGGATGGGGGCAGCTTCCGGAAATGCCGCTCTTGCTGCAAATGTAATAAGAATATCAATGAGATACAACAGTTTCGATCTTCTTGAGGACGGATACGGATTGAATCTCCGGGCACTTGCAGTATTTGCTGCTGACGTCTATGAAAATGACAAGTGTACTCTGTTTTATCCAAATACACTTGATGACAATGTATATGACCCGGTTGACTCTGAACTGGCGGCAAAGATGCACAAAGCTATAACTATCATTCAGCTGAAACTTGAAGGACAGCTTATCAATGCCCATCCGGAATGGAATATGAACGACAGAAATATTTTCAGCAGGGTGGATTTTGTAAATGGTACAGTTGAATATGGCGGAAAAATCCATAAACTTCTTGATACAAACTTTCCTACAGTTGATCCGAAAAATCCGCTGCAGCTCTCGGCCGGGGAAGAGGAACTTGTAAAAGTTCTTGTGAATTCATTCCGCCACAGTGAAAAGCTTAACAAACACATGAAATTTATTCTCTCTCACGGGTCAATGTATAAGATTTATAACCAGAATCTTATGTTCCATGGCTGCATACCGTTTAACAGTGACGGAACATATGCCTCTGTTAATATCGAGGGAGAAAAATACAGTGGCAGAGAACTCCTTGATAAAATCGACAGAATGGTCAACAAGGCGTATTTTGGCAGGCATTGTACAGAAAGCAGTTACGATCGGGATTTTATGTGGTATCTGTGGTGTGGACCTGTTTCCCCGCTGTACGGAAAAGACAAGATGGCATTTTTCGAAAGAATCTTCATTGAGGACAGGGAACTTCATAAGGAACATTACAATCCGTATTACAAGCTGAGTGAAGATACCGGAATATGCTGCAGAATAATGAACTCATTTGGAATCGATGAAAAGAAGGGTCATATAATTAACGGACATGTTCCGGTAAAGATTAAAGATGGTGAGAGTCCGGTTAAGGCTGACGGAAAGTTGTTTGTTATTGACGGTGGTATCTCAAAGGCATATCAGCCATCAACGGGGATAGCCGGTTACACACTGATTTATGATTCTCACAGTTTAAGTCTTGCTGAGCACAAGCCGTTTGTTCCAGGGGAGAGCGAGCATACACCGGAGGTTCATATTGTAGAGAAGATGGAATCAAGGGTAAATATTGCAGATACGGACAGGGGAAAGGAGATTGAGGATAAAATCTGTGATCTGAGAGAGCTGCTTAAGGCTTACAGAGAAGGGCTAATCAGAGAAAAATAGACAAAAATCCCGGGGATCTGTTAAATCGGATCTCCGGGATCTTTTTTATTGCCTTGCACATTCGATGACTATGTAATCTCCGTGCAAATCGGCACTGTTAAACGCAATTTATTTACTGCGTTTACTGTAGTTTACATGGAGAAGTTCATGTGCGTTATCTTTGATTATGTCGTGGTAGACTGATGAAAGGACAGGATTTTCGGCTGATTTTCGAATACTGTTCTGTTTGTCTGAATCATAGAGACCTTTTCCGCGTTCATCTCTTTCGTAGGAATATGCAAATGGCTGACCACCGCCACATACACATCCGCCCGGACACGCCATTACCTCAACAAAGTCAAATTTTTCACCGTTTTTGATTCTTGTAATGATAGTTTCGGCATTCGCCAGACCGCTGACAACTGCAATTTTAAGTGTTCTGTCTCCTGCATTTGCCTCGAATTCCTTGATGCCTTCATTTCCACGCTGACCTGAATTTGCTATAGTAACAAGCTCACTGTTTGTCTTTGTACTGATAACATTTCGGAGAACCGCTTCAGTAACTCCGCCGGTTACACCAAAAATAACACCTGCACCTGAAATATATCCGAAAGGCATATCGATTGCTTCCGGTTCTATTTCATTGAATGCGATACCGGAAATGCTTATCATTCTTATAAGTTCCTGTGTTGTTATTACTGCATCAACATCCGGCCAGCCGTCTTTTTTGAATTCTTCACGGGCAGCTTCAAATTTTTTGGCTGTACATGGCATAACAGCTACGTGAAAATGCATCTTACCATGTTCTTCTTTTTTCTTAAGAACAGCAGCAAACATTTCCATTGGTGATTTGCATGTCGAGATATTCGGAAGAAGTTCCGGGTGTTTTTTCTCACAGTACTGAATCCACCCCGGACAGCATGATGTGAAGAGTGGCATATCGGTACCGGATTCAAGTCTTTCAAGAAATTCTTTTGATTCTTCTATGACAGTAAGGTCTGCACCGAATGTGGTGTCGTATATTTCATCGAAACCAATTCTTCTTAATGCGGCAACTATTTTGCCCATGCAGTCCTGACCTTCAGGAATTCCGAGGGCTTTGCCGATAGCAACTCTGACAGCTGGAGCTACCTGAACTGTTGTTTTTATGTCAGGATTTTCAAGTGCGGTCCATACTGCCGCTGTGTCATTCTTAACTACAATTGCACCTGTAGGGCATGAGGCTGCACACTGTCCGCAGCCAACGCAAGGCGATTCAGCAAGAGGTTTGCCGAAGGCTGTGCTGATAGTCATCTTTGAACCACGGAATGCAAAATCAATTGCACCTACATTCTGAATCTCGTTGCATACACGTACACAGTCACCGCAGAGAATACATTTACCTGTATCCCGCGTAATGCACAGTGATGAAGTATCTTCATTTCTGGTTGAAACAGCCGTATTCGGAAAACGTACATTTTCTATATTGTACCTCATCGCCAGAGCCTGCAGACGACAGTTTGTATTGTAGTCACATGTTGTACAGTCACGGCAGTGATTTGCGAGAATAAGTTCGAGAATATTTTTTCTGTATCTTCTCAGACGTTCTGTGTTTGTTTTAATTACCATACCGTTTCGAGGCGGTGTTGAACAGGCGGCATCAAGCCCTCCTCTTTCATTTTCAACCATACACATACGGCAGGCACCGTAAATTGAAAGTTCTGAGTGGTAGCAGAATGTAGGGAGCTTGATTCCGTTTTTACGGAGAACTTCAAGAATATTTCTTTCACCGTTTATTTCTACCTGCATTCCGTCAACGGTCATAAACTGTTTTTCAGACATAGATTAACCCTCCTTGATTGCGCCGAACGGGCATGTGCTGATACAGCTGCCGCATCTGATACATTTTGAAAGATCGATAGTAAACGGTTCTTTTATTTTTCCGCTTATTGCTTCGACCGGGCAGCTTCTCGAACACTTTGAGCAGCCCTTGCAGAGAGCCGGATTAATTGAAATAGTTTTGAGTTTTTTGCAGACACCGGCAGGGCATTTTTTATTGAAAATATGTTCTTCATATTCATGACGGAAGTTGTTTATAGTACTTACAACAGGGGAAGGGGCTGATTTACCGAGACCGCAGAGCGCAGTATGTGAAATAGTATCGGAGAGTTCAAGAAGCAGTTCAATATCTCCGGCCTGACCTTCACCGGCAACTATCCTTTCAAGTATTTCAAGCATACGCTTTGTACCTTCACGGCACGGAACACATTTTCCGCAGGATTCGTTCTGAGTAAAGTTCATGAAGAATCTTGCTACTTCAACCATGCATGTATTTGAATCCATAACAACAAGACCACCGGAACCAATCATTGCACCTGCTTTTTTCAGTGTGTCGAAGTCAAGAGGAAGGTCAAGGTGTTCACTTGTAAGACATGCACCTGAAGGCCCGCCAATCTGAACCGCCTTGAATTCACCGCCGCCTCTGATGCCCCCGCCGATATCAAAGATTATATGACGAAGTGTTGTTCCCATAGGTACTTCAATAAGACCTGTGTTGTTAATATTTCCTGTAAGAGCAAAAGCCTTTGTTCCCGGGCTGTTTTCCGTTCCGGAGCTGAGATACCAGTCTGCACCTTTGTTAATAATCAGCGGAACATTTGCAAATGTCTCAACGTTATTAAGAACAGTTGGTTTGTCAAAAAGACCGTGTTCAACAGTTCTTGGAGGTTTTACTCTCGGGAAACCTCTCTTTCCTTCTATTGATGAAGTGAGTGCACTTCCTTCTCCGCATACAAATGCACCAGCACCGCGGGTAATATTCATATGGAATGAGAAATCTGTTCCAAGAATATTGTTTCCTAACAAACCAAGTTCTTCAGCCTGTTTTATTGCATTTCTTAAACGTTCAACAGCAAGCGGATATTCGGCACGGACGTAGATGTATCCCTCTGATGCACCGCATGAAACCGCAGCTATCATCATTCCTTCAAGCATACGGTGAGGATCTCCTTCCATAATGCTTCTGTCCATAAATGCACCAGGGTCACCTTCATCACCGTTACAAACTACGTATTTCTGAGATTCCTGCTGGCGTTTTACCTGAGCCCATTTCTTTCCTGCAGGGAATCCGCCGCCGCCACGGCCTCTGAGAGCGGATTTTGTTATTTCGTCAATGATTTCATCGGGACTCATATCAAAAAGAGCTTTTTCAAATGCAGAATATCCACCTGCTGCTATGTATTCACTGATTGAATCAGCATCAATCTTTCCGCAGTGTTCAAGAACTGTACGGGTCTGCTGTCTGTAGAAAGGAATGTCGTCCTGCTTCTGAAATACAGTTTCATTCTGCCTGTATGCAAGTCTCTTGATATATTCGCCGCCTAAAACAGTTTTTTCTATAATCTCTTCACAGTCATTTACACTGACTTTTGTATAGAGCCATCCCTGAGGATCGATTCTGAGAAGAGGTCCCATTTCGCAGAAACCATGACATCCGCTTTTTTTAAGACCAACTGTATTGTCGTGCGGCTCCTTTTCAAGTTCTACCGAAACATGGATATTATGAGTTTCCATAAGTTCCTTAAGGCGACTGTAAACTTCAAGTGAACCGCCGGCAACACATCCGGTTCCGGCACATACTATTATCTTAGTTGTCTGACTCTGGTACGAAGAAAGTGATTCTTCACGAAATTTTTTTAGTTCAGGTCTTGATTTAAGCATCTGGAGACTCCTCCTTAAGTGTTTTAATAAGTTCTGATGCCTTGTCCGGTGTCATAGCCGGATGCACTTTATCGTTTACAGTTATAACAGGTGCAAGTCCGCATGCACCAAGGCATGAAACTGTTTCTACTGTAAAGAGCAGGTCATCAGTAGTTGTTTTGCTTTCGGAGAGTCCAAGTTCTGAACGAAGACGTTCGAGAATAGGGACAGAGTGACGTACATGACATGCAGTTCCGTCACATACTTTTATGATGTATTTTCCCTTTGGCTCAAGAGAAAAATTTTCGTAAAATGTTGCTACGCTGTAGATTTTTGCTTCACTTAAACCGGTTCTTTCCGAGATCTGTCTCTTATACACATCTCCGAGCCCACGAGACAGGCAGAAAT
>CAMCOJ010000141.1 GCA_945876405.1 uncultured Ruminococcus sp. | reverse complement strand
ATTTCTGCCTGTCTCGTGGGCTCGGAGATGTGTATAAGAGACAGGTTTACAGGTGCTTCAGATAAGTTTGTGCTTATCATCGGACCGTGTTCAGCCGATAACGAAGATTCAGTTATTGATTATGTCACAAGACTTTCAAAGGTTCAGGAGAAGGTAAAGGATAAGATTATTATCATACCAAGAATCTATACAAATAAGCCAAGAACAACAGGTGAAGGGTACATGGGTATGGTTCATCAGCCGGATCCTGAAAAGAAGGAAGACCTTATCGGAGGCATCATTTCTGTAAGAAAACTTCACACAAGAGCTATTGCAGAATCAGGACTCATCTGTGCTGACGAAATGCTCTATCCTGAAAACGCAAGATACCTTGATGATCTTCTCGGATATTGTGCGATTGGTGCACGTTCAGTTGAAAATCAGCAGCACAGACTTGTGGCAAGCGGAATGGATATCCCTGTTGGTATGAAGAATCCTACAAGCGGTGATATTTCCGTAATGCTCAATTCAATCAAGGCTGCTCAGGTTCCTCATACGTTTATTTACAGAGGCTGGGATGTTACTACCTCCGGAAATGATATCGCACACGCAATCCTCAGAGGATATGTTGACAATGACGGCAGATCGCACTCAAACTATCACTATGAAGACATGATTCAGCTTTTTGATATGTATCAGAAGAGAAATCTTAGTAATATAGCTCTCGTTGTTGATACAAATCATGCTAATTCAGGTAAAAAGCCTTTTGAACAGGTTCGTATAGCCAAGGAGATTCTCCACAGCTGCAGACACTCTGCTGATATAAAGGGAATGGTTAAGGGACTTATGATTGAAAGTTACATAGAAGACGGTGCACAGAAGATAGGCGAAGGCATTTACGGAAAGTCTATCACTGATCCGTGTCTCGGATGGGAAAAGTCAGAACGCCTTATTCTTGACATTGCAGACCTGCTCTGATTTACAAATAGTTTTTATAAACAAGAATCTCCTGGTTATAATCAGGAGATTTTTTTGGGAGAGTTTAATATGCTATCATTCATAAAAAAAGAACCGGTATTGTCCGCAGCGACAGTGGCAGCGTTAGTTTCTGCGTTTTTCGTGAAACCTTCCGCTGCATATCTTGATTATATTGATTTTTCAGTGATTATTTTGCTTTTCTGCCTTATGACTGTAGTTGCCGGACTTATGAAAACAAAGCTTTTTGACTGTATATCAGCAGGGATACTCCGCTCATCAGATAAATGCAGAACAGTTGGTATACTGCTTGTGAATATAACATTTTTAAGTGCCATGCTTATTACAAATGACGTTGCACTTATCACTCTTGTTCCGTTTACTGTCGGAATTTTCGGAAAGAAAAAAAGCCTTGTCCCGATTGTTGTTATGGAAACAGCCGCAGCAAATCTCGGAAGCATGATTATGCCGTTCGGAAATCCACAGAATCTCTATCTCTATTCCAGATATCAGATGAGTATGAGTGATTTTTCCGAAACCATACTTCCGTACGGAATTCTCAGTTTTGCGCTTGTTAATATTTTTACTTTCTTTCTTGTAAAAAATGACCGTATTGAAGCGGATACTGAAAAAGCGGTGCATATAGAAAACAAAAGAAATTTTGTACTGTACCTGATCCTGTTTGCTATATGTATTCTTACTGTTCTCAGACTTGTAAATGTTTTTGTATGTCTTGCTGCTGTTATAGTCTGCTTTGCTTTTACAGACAGAAAAATATTTGCTGAAGTTGACTGGCTTCTTCTGCTGACCTTCTGTGCGTTTTTTATTTTCGTAGGGAATCTCGGAAATATTGAGACCGTCAGAAGTGCACTTTCATCAGTTGTCAAAGGCCACGAATTTATAGCGTCTGTTCTTTCAAGTCAGATAATAAGCAATGTACCGGCGGCAATTATGCTTTCAGGATTTACAGATAATGCACGTGGTATTCTTCTCGGAGTAAATATCGGCGGACTGGGTACACTTGTTGCATCACTTGCAAGTGTCATTTCATACAAGCAGTATATGAAAACTGAGAATGCAGAAGCAGGAAGATACATGACTGTTTTTTCAGTTGTAAATATTTCTCTGCTGGTTATTATTTCTGCAGTGTATTTTTTGTTTCGTATTATGTGAAATGACTTTTATTTTACGCTGAAAAATGGTATAATATATTTTGCTATAGTGAACGAAAAAAATATTTTTTCGTTCACCGGTGCCGATATGCACGGAGTGACCGCAGGGAACGGATGTGCAAGGCAATATTAATAAAATAATTATAGTGAAAGTCAAATTTATTTTGACGTTCACTATAATATATCCGGAGGTAACTATGAACGAAAAAGTAAGAGAAAGATCAGAGATATCTGATGAATTTAAGTGGGCTGTAAATGATATTTACAGCGATGACAGCTGCTGGAGAAAAGACTATGATTATGTGAAGAATGCAGCTGCAAAACTGGAATCATACAAGGGGAGACTTTCGGCTTCATCAGAGATAATGCTTGAATACTTTAAGCTGAATGACGATATCGGGATCAGGTTTGACAGTCTTGTAAACTATGCACACAGAAGAAGAGATGAAGATAACCGTAACCCCGTTTATCAGGAGATGTGCGGACAGCTCTCGGCACTTATCTCAGAGATATCTGATGCAGGTTCATTTGAGGTTCCTGAGATCCTTTCAATAAGTAGCGAAACACTGGAAAAGTTTTTTGATGAAAATGAAGAACTCAGACTTTATAAGCTCTATGTAAGCAGGCTTCAGAAAAGAAAGGAACACACTCTCTCCGAAGCAGAGGAGAGAATAATGGCTCTTGCCGGCCAGATGCAGGAAGCACCGGACACGATCTATTCTGTATTCAGTGACGCTGAACTTGAATTTGATGATGCCGTGGATTCGGAGGGCAATGCTCATCAGGTTACACACGGAACGTATATCCCTCTTGTCAAGAGTTCTGACCGTGTGCTTCGTGAATCTGCATTCCATTCGATGTACAGAACATACGGAAAATACAAAAACACAATTGCTGCTATGCTTACTGCACAGACTAAGCAGCTTTCATTCAATGCAAAGGCACGACGCTATGACTCATCACTTCAGGCAGCTCTTGACGGTACGGAGGTACCGGTATCAGTTTATCACAATCTCATTGATTCGGTTCATGAAAATATGGAGTATATGTATAAGTATGTAAGGCTCAGAAAGAAACTTATGGACCTTGACGAACTTCATATGTACGACCTTTACACACCTGTGGTTCAGGACTGCGATATGAAGATAAGCTTTGAGGAAGCAAAGAAAAATGTATATGATGCACTTGAACCGATGGGAGAGGAATACCGTGCGGTTCTCAGAGAAGGTTTTGAAAACCGCTGGATAGATGTGTACGAAAATACCGGCAAAACAAGCGGAGCATATTCTGCCGGTGCAAAGGTACATCCATTCGTTCTTCTGAACCATAAAGATACACTTAACTGTGAATTTACTCTTGCCCATGAGATGGGACACGCTATTCATTCATACTATTCAAACAAAAACCAGCCGGCAGTATATTCAGATTACGTTATTTTTGTCGCCGAGGTTGCTTCAACATGCAATGAAGCTCTTCTTATGAACTATCTTCTCAGAACAACAGAAGATAAAAAGCAGAAGGCATACCTTATTAATTACTTCCTTGAACAGTTCAGAACAACGCTTTACAGACAGACGATGTTTGCAGAGTTCGAACTGAAGATTAATCAGATGACTGAAAACGGTGAGGGGCTCACGGCTGAAAATATTTCAAAACTATACTATGACCTTAACAAGCTTTACTTCGGTGATGACATAGTTATTGATGAAGATATAAGTCTGGAATGGGCCCGTATTCCTCATTTCTATTATAACTACTATGTTTATCAGTATGCAACAGGCTATTCTGCGGCTATTGCTCTTTCATCAAGGATTCTTAAGGAAGGAAAGCCTGCTGTTGATGACTATATAAAGTTTCTTAGCGGTGGATGCTCAGCATCACCTATTGAACTTCTTAAGACTGCCGGAGTGGATATGTCAACACCTGAACCTGTAAATGCAGCTCTTAAGATGTTCGGAGAGCTCATAGATGAACTTGAGCAGCTTCTTGACTAACAAAAAATTCCGTGGTATAATGTTAAACGGTTTTGTCAGCCGGTTTACGACCGGCTGAATAAAAAATATAATTCAGGAGGAATCCTAAATGAAAAGGATTATCGCTGCACTGGTTTCTTTCACGGTAATTTTTATGGTTGCTTCATGCTCATCAGGAAAAAACAGTAGCTCTTCACCTGAGGAAACGATTGTGACAGAATCTGCACAAACCACAGAAGTTACGGGAGCTGCAGAAGTTACAATGACAGGGGTACCGGAAATTACTGTCATATATGACTTTGAGGGGCTTGACAGCGAAAAGTCAGTATCAGTTCTTACTTCAGACAAATATCATATCAGATTCAGGTGCAATGTGGAAGGACAGTTTATGTATCAGGATGTATATTTTGATACTGATGACATCATAGTGGGAACAGAGTATCTGAGCACAAAGTACAGTGTTCTTTTTAAAGATCAGGTTCAGTACACGATAATTGATGACATTTATTATCGTATGCCTTCCGAAGAACCGGAAAAAATCGGTACAGCAGATATGTTTGAAGGATACGGATACATAGGAAGCGGAACAACGGAGCTTGACGGGAAAACGTATAAGTATGATGAATTCTATCAGGACACTACAGAATCCACATCAAAGTTTCTTCTCGATGAGAAAAATGAACTCTGTGCAATTATCAGCGGAAACAAGACGATGTATATTGAGATATGCGATTCGGACTTTAATTCAGATGAGATAATAAGCGTTCCTAAGAATGCGAAGGAAGTATCAGCCGAAGAGTTTAATACACAGTTCCTTGAAAAAGTTGCCGGAAACACTGCTGCAGTAAGTGAAACTTCAGAAGAAGCACCGGCTGAAAGTATTGAAGAAACGCAGGAACAGGCTGAAGAATAACTGATAAAAAAATTTTAAAAATACTATTGACAAACATGTAGTAAATATGATAAGATAAAAGAGCCGCATGTATTCAGGTTTGCAAGATGGTTCGGATTTATTCGCATCACACCGTATGCAGCGAGTTTTTTGGAAAGGAAGTAAACCAAAATGTACGCAATTATTGAGACTGGTGGTAAGCAATATCAAGTTAAAGAGGGCGATGTAGTATTCATCGAAAAGCTCTCAGTTGAGGCTGACGAAACAGTTAGCTTTGATAAGGTTGTTGCTGTAAACAATGACAATGGCCTTACAGTTGGTGCACCATATGTAAACGGTGCTACTGTAACAGCTAAGGTTGTTAAGAACGGCAAGGGCAAGAAAATCAATATTCTTACTTACAAGCCAAAGAAGGGCTCTACAATGAAGAGACCGGGCCACAGACAGCCTTACACTCAGGTTAAGATTGAAGCAATCAAGGCTTAATTACAAATGATAACTGCTGTTTTTTATAAAAAAGACAGAAAGTTGTCCGGCTTCAGAGTGAGCGGTCATGCCGGCTATGCCGACTACGGTTACGATATTGTCTGTGCTAGTGTTTCATCAGCTGTACAGCTGACAGCAAATCTTATCACAGAGAACTTTGGTATCAGTGCTGAGGCATCGGCAGAGAATGATACAGTTACTCTGATGGTTGCGGAGACCTGTGAAGAAGCATCGAAAATAATAGATGGTCTGAGGATGCATCTTGAGCTTCTTTCTGAGGAATTTGAAAATACGATTATTACAAAAATTTCGGAGGTGTAAGTTATGTTAAATCTTGGTATGCAGTTTTTTGCTCATAAGAAGGGAAGCGGTTCTACTAAGAACGGCCGTGATTCTGAGTCAAAGAGATTAGGTGTTAAGAGAGCCGATGGTCAGTTCGTTAAGGCTGGCAACATTAT
>CAMCOJ010000140.1 GCA_945876405.1 uncultured Ruminococcus sp. | reverse complement strand
TAAGAATAGAAAGGAAAGGAAATGAATATGAGGGCAAAGGATTTTCTTGCTGTTTCAACAAGTACGCAGATCTATGACAATGATAAGGTTGTTCTGAGCAGATGCAGAAGAATAATAGAGTATGACGATATTTATCTCAAAGCAGATGCCGGAAGCGTGATAATAGAGATATGGGGAACGGGTCTTGTGATAAATGAATGCGGTGAAGAGGGAATAGAGGTATCAGGGAGAATAAAAAATGTCGAATTTACAGAAGGGGGAAGATTGTTTGAAAATCAGAAGAACGGTAAAAATTAAGGCGTTCGGAATGAAAATCAGTACGTTTATCACTATGCTCAGAAGTTCAGGTGTGGTCTGCAGTTCCCAGAGGTGTTCTTCGGGTGAATTCAGTGCGTATATTTATCTGAGTGACCTGGAAAAAGCTGAAGATATTGCAGAAAAGACAGGTGTAACACTCTATAATGACGGGACCTGCGGAGGAATGTATACGGTTATGAGGTACAGGGCACGGTACGGACTCATAGCCGGTGTACTGATTACCGCTGCTTTCATTTTTCTCACCACTGCATTTGTTATGAAGATTGAAGTAAACGGATGTGTAAGTATTTCGGAAAAGGCTGTGCTGAATATTCTTGATGAGTCGGGAATATCACACGGAAAATTTATTCCCGGGATTGATTTTAACAGGGCGGAATACAGTCTGAAATCAGGGATAAACAAAATCTCGTGGGCAGCGATAAGGAGCAGAGGTGGCAGGGTTATCGTTGATATAAACGAGGACAGCGAAAATGGCGGTTCAGTTCAGAGCGGACTTCCATGCAATATTGTATCTGACCGTGACGCACTTATAGTATCGGTTTCACCGTTCCGGGGACAGTGCAAAGTCAGGGCGGGGGATGTGGTCTCTGCCGGTGAAATACTGATAAGCGGGATTATTACAAATGAAAAAAATAATTTTGTTGTGGAACGTGCACAGGGTGAGATAACAGGAGAATATGTTCTGAATCAGAAATTTGTAAGATATTTTGAAAATACAGAAAAAGTATACATTAAAACAGAGTACAGAAAATATCTTGATTTTTTTGGGTTCAGGATACCTTTGTCATTCTGTAAACCGGACGGAGAGAATTATGACAAAAGCGAATTTACCGATTATTATGATTTTTTCGGATATGAGATTCCGGTGGGTACTGTAACAGAAAAATATGATATATATGAATACAGTGAAGTTACTGAAACAGAGGAGGAGGCTGAAATGAACCTTAATCTCATGATTGTAAATTTTGAAAAGAACTTTCTTAAGGATACAGAGATTACCAGCTGCAGAAAAGACAGAAAAGTATATGATGACCGTGTTGAATGCAGTGTTATGTATACAGTCAGAGGAAGTATAGGTGAAGAAAAAATAATCTTCCCCGGAAAAAACGGGGAAGATAAGTAACATTATTTATTGTAAAGGATATATCCGACACTGAAACGGGCGTCTTTTTCTGACTTTACTGTATCGGAAAGTGATGGAAAAATACTTCTTTTTAAATCATCAGAATCAGCATTCAGGTAGTTCTGTTCCGGTGTATAGTTCGAATATCTGTTTAAAGCGGTGATTTTTCCGTCGGAAAAATCACATGTGTATGTGTGAATTGCCTGATGGAGAGAATCGAAGTTGTATGAAATTATTGCACATGCAGCTCCTTCAATACTCTTTTCCATTACTGCCAGAGCCTCTTCGGAATTTTTTGATTTTGATAATGTATGGCGCTTTTTCGCATTTATCGTTCTGAAGTTTATATTGTGTGCTTCAAGGCAGTTTCCTATTTTTTCAGGGTCTCCGCCCCAGCCTCCGTCAAGTGTGCTTATAGAACTGAATCTTTTTATCCCGAGCATTGTTCCGGTATTTACGATAAGCTTTTTAAATGAATTGTCATAAAGACCTGACAGTTCAAATTCGACGGCAAGCTTGAAAAAGTCGGCATTAGTCTCGTCAAAGTTTCTGGTTACAAGTCTTATTGCGTTGCATACAGCAATTACCTCACATGCAACTCCGTCCATAAATACATCGGCATAATGCAGGAGACTGAAGTTGCCGCCGGACTGATTGACTATAACACCGGTTCCGTTATGGAGCATAGCATTTTCGGCTGATATGTTTACTCTTATATTGCTGTAGTAATTTCTGAGTGATTTTTTTATATCGTTGTCTGTTACATAAATCCATTCAAGATACTGCATGCAGGCCATGCCGAATGTAACCCAGTCAGAGAGCGGACAGAGAACAAGGCTTGTGTGTTCCTGCATATCACGGAGAGGGGAAACCGAGTAGCTGTCCCAGCCGATGTAGATATAGCCACCGCTCTGTTTCATTGCAGAACGTATGGAAATGCCATGAGAATTACTGTCTTTATAAGGAAGGATTTCCCATATCTGATCCGCACGGTTCTGATATCTTTCCGGTGATATGAAAAAAGAACCGGGGATGGTACCCGGTCTCATGGTAAGCACAAGAGACGGATTATCTGCACAGCAAATCACGTATCCCGTTTCCTTCCATTTGAAAAGAAACTTTGTTTTATCAGATTCGCCGAATGTAAGTGATTTTCCTTCTTCATTTACTTTTATAAACCGGCTGCATTCATGATTTTCAAGAATGCCGATGTAGTAAATTTCGTTGTCAAGAAATGAGAAAAAATCATTTGAAGGAAGCGGAATTCCATGCGGATTAAATTCTTCTGAATTAAATTTATTCATATCATAATCCTCTGTTCAAAATAAATTAGTCGTTTACTTCATTATACTACAATTTCAGGCTCTTTTCAATTGTTTACTTAAAATATGAAATAAAAAAAGAACTTTCATGGAATAATGCCGATTTTTTTGTGCAATATGCGAAAATACTGAAAAATATTTATTACATATTTCATAATAAAAAATGCGGTAAGGTACTTTTAAAATCTGTTCTTTTATGATATAATAGTATCAGAAAATATGTTTCTGCTTTACGGGAAAAATACGAAAAGAAAAGAGTGATATTTATGGCTGAAAAAACAGAGAGAATTATTAATGTCGACAGTTCGGATCAGATTCAGGAACTGCTTGGAAACTGCGACTCAAACCTTGATTCGATACAGAAGAAGTACGGCGTTGTTATTATAAGCCGCGGAAATAACATCAAGATAATCGGCACCGAGCAGAATACTGCTGAGGCTGAGCAGGCCATAAGGGCACTTCTTGAGTATGCTGAAAAAGGTGAAAACATCAATGAACAGTCTCTCAGGTATGTAACCAATATGGTTTCATCAGGTGCTGAAAAAGAGCTGAAGGAACTTGTGGGAGACAGCCTCTGCATTACAACGAGCGGAAAGATTGTACGTCCGAAGACCGTCGGACAGCAGAAGTATGTTGATGCAATAAAAAAGAATACCATAGTTATTGGTATAGGTCCGGCAGGTACAGGTAAAACGTATCTTGCAGTTGCAATGGCTGTCAGAGCATTCAAGGCGCATGAGATCACAAAGATTATCCTCACAAGACCGGCTGTTGAAGCAGGTGAGAGCCTTGGATTCCTTCCGGGCGATCTTCAGGATAAGGTTGATCCGTATCTCAGACCTCTTTATGACGGACTGTTTGACATGATGGGAGCGGAAGCTTTTCAGAAGCATATGGAGAGAGGAACCATTGAAGTTGCACCTCTTGCATACATGAGAGGACGCACACTTGATGATGCTTTTATTATCCTTGATGAAGCACAGAACACAACATCGGAACAGATAAAGATGTTCCTTACACGTCTCGGCAGCAACAGTAAGATGGTTATTACCGGTGACGTAACACAGATTGACCTCCCGTCAAGCAAAAAATCAGGACTTGTAGAGGTCACAAAGGTTCTGAAGAATGTTGATGACATTTCCATTCAGAAGTTCTCGGACAAGGATGTTGTAAGACATAAACTTGTTCAGGATATCATTAAGGCTTACGAAAAATATTTTGAGGAAGGGAAGAAAAAATAATTTATGCCAAAGCTTAAAGTATATATCAAAAATTCTCAGTCAGAGGTAAAGGTTCCTGTTGGAATAAGACTTCTTATCAGACGCTGCTGTCAGGCGGTTCTGATCACTGAAAATTTCAAGAGAGATACAGAGGTAAGTGTTTCCTTTATAAACAACAAGGAGATAAGAAATCTCAACAGAATTTACAGAGACAAGGACAAGTCCACAGATGTTCTCTCATTTCCTCTCGGTGAAAACGGCAACTATGATACAAATGCCGAAACAGGCTATGTAATGCTGGGGGATATTGTTATTTCACTTGAAACTGCATTCAAGCAGGCTGATAATTTCGGACATTCACTTGAGAGAGAGATTGGTTTCCTTACAGTTCATTCCATGCTTCACCTTCTGGGCTATGACCACGAGACAAGTACCCTCGAAGCAAGGATTATGCGTGAGAAGGAAGAGGCAGTTCTTGAGAAACTCGGTATTTCAAGAGACGCAACATTCGTTTCAAAGGCAGCAAAGTAAGGAAGGAACATGCTGATGACAAAAACAGTTTTTATCACAATAGCAGGAAAGACAAATGCAGGAAAGTCTTCTCTTCTGAATGCCCTTATCGGCGAAAAGATCGCCTCGGTAAGCAGCAAGAGCCAGACTACGAGAACAAAGATTACCGGTGTTGTAAATATTGATGAAACCCAGCTTGTGTTCATTGATACACCGGGACTTCACAAGGCGAAGAACAGACTCAGTGAGTACATGCTCAAGGCTGTGAGAGAATCGGCTTCCGATATTGACGCTGTGTTCTTCGTTGCTGACTGCACGAAGAAGATGGGAGATCAGGAGAAGGAGATGCTCCGTTCCGTTTCGGCTTCGAAGACTCCGCTTGTTCTCATTCTGAACAAGATTGATCTGCTTAAGGATAAGACTGCACTTGCACAGACTATTGCTGAACTCAGTTCAGAATTTAACTTTGATGCTGTTATTCCGATAAGTGTCCTTGAAAATGACGGTATAGACCTTGTTCGTGAAAAGGCACTTTCCCTTGCAGTTGAAGGACCTCATTTCTTCCCTGAAGATGCAATAACAGACCAGCCGGAAAAAATCATTGCAGGCGAGATTGTCAGGGAAAAACTTCTTGAACTTCTGGACGATGAAGTTCCTCACGGCATTGCTGTGGTTGTCGAATCCATGAAGGAACGTGAGGACAAGGATCTCCTTGATATTTCAGCGGTTATTTACTGTGAGAGGGATTCACACAAGGGCATTGTTATCGGAAAGGGCGGAAGGATGCTCAAGAGAGCGGCAACTCTTTCAAGAAAGGAACTTGAAGAATTTTTCCAGATTAAAGTTAATCTCCAGTGCTGGGTAAAGGTTAAGGAAGACTGGCGTAACAGGGAGGCAATTATCAGATCTCTCGGTCTTTCTGACAATAATTAACTGTAACAAATTAGCATAGGTTTTAAGCGAAAAATCCCATTTATAATATTTCTATAAGAGGTTATACTTTTATCAGAAATATTTTTACCGGAGGGTTTTCGTATGAAAGACAGCTTATGGGATTTGTTTGAAAAGAGCGGAAAGATATCCGACTATCTTAGATACAAAGGTTATCCGGGAAGTGATGATAATGGAACTTACAACAGTCAGCGGACTGGTAATAAGAGAACGTCAGTCAGGGGATAACGATAAATTTATTGATATACTTACAGAAACCGATGGAGTTGTTGAGGTTATGGCGAAGGGTGTGAAAAAATATTCCTGTCCCTTTGCCGCAGCCTCGCAGCTCTATGCTTATTCAAAGTTCTGTCTTTCCAGAAGGAAGGGAAGATACTATATTGACAGTGCACAGTCGATCAAAATATTCTATTCAGTAAGAGAGCAGCTTGACAGATTTGCTCTCGTTTCCTACTTTTCAGAGGTGCTTTCCTACTGTCAGTTTCCCGAAAAGGAACACAGCAGGGACATTCTGCGAC
>CAMCOJ010000139.1 GCA_945876405.1 uncultured Ruminococcus sp. | reverse complement strand
CTAAATGTTCTTCCATCTGCAAGAAAAACACGGACAATATTCATATCAGATATTTTTATTTTTTTAATATCTGAATAATGATATTCCTTTCCTTTGTAATAAAGGTGTGAACCATTCACATGCTTAAGTGGCGTTAATTTAAATATAATAATATTTATGAGTCCGATAATTATAAACACTGATCCAAGTACAATCATCTCCGTATTATATACGGATCTTTCATCAGTGAACAACGATCGTATCAAAGCAGCGAGTCCGAATTTAATTACAAAGAACAAACCAATAATAATACTGATCACAGCAACGTTCATCAATAATTTTGACATTTCCAGTTTAAAACAAAACTGAGAAACAGCTTTTTCCTTTGCTTCTCTTTTCTCGCCTTCAGTTCTTTCATTAAAATCATCAATTATTTGTTCAAGATTGTCAAATGATTTATAAACTTTCATACTAATCGACTCCTTATTTTCAACATCACTTAAATGATCAATAAATGTATTCTCTCCTAAAAACTATAATACCATTTTATCATATTTTCTTCCCTGTTTCAAGACGCAAACAAGCCGGCTCCCGTCAACTGACGAAAACCGGCTAACTTATACTATATTATACTACTTTGAATATCTTCTGCGTAACCTCTTCCTTCGGCTCAATCTCCTCCCTGATTTCTTCAGCCTTCTGAATCCTTTCCATCTCCTCAGCAGCATCGTCAAATCCTAAATGCGTATAAACATTAAGCGTAACACCAATATCACTATGTCCCATAAGGTACTGAAGCGTCTTCGGATTCATACCTGATTTTGCCTGAATGCTGCAGTAAGTATGCCTGCATACATGAGGAGTAATTTTCGGAAGGCACTTCCTATAAATCTCATTGTACCTGGTAAGCATATGCCTGAAACGGTGTTCCCAATGCAGAGCCACAAGCGGCATTCCGTTTCTGTCAAAGAACAGAAATCCGCTGTATCCGTCAATAAACTTCTCAACCCTTGGAGGTTCTCTGTTCTCGATTATTTTTCTGAAGCATTCAGCAACCTCATTTGTTATCGGTATCTTCCTTGTACCTGCCTTTGTCTTGGTGGATTCAATGACATACTGCATATTTGATGTTCTCTGAAGCTGATGGTCGATGTTCAGTATCTTCCTGTCAAGGTCAATGTCCTTTATGGTAAGACCGCAGAACTCCGAAACACGAAGTCCTGTGTGGAAGAATATGTACACAGCCTCATAATACTTGCTGTAACAGTTGTCATAGTTTCAACGATTTCTCTCTGAAGCGCATCATACTGTTCCTGCGATATTTCACCGTTGGCAAGTGCCTGATTCGCCTGTTCAGCAGTTGTTTTAAGCGTTGCGAGTTTATCCTTTGTTGCAGTGATGCTGTCAGCAAGGAGGCGCTGTTTCTGTGAAAGAAGTTCTGTATTAGTTGGATCAAGTTTCAGGAGTTTTTCTACGTCCTTAAGCTGTGTCTGGGTGTTCTTTATGGTTTTATTGACACCTTCAAGTGCTTTGGACAGCTTGGTTGTGTCGCCTCCAATCTCAACTGTAATGCCTTTAATTCTGTTTGCCATGTGTGGTCACCTCCGTTCAGGACAGAAAAAAGCAGCCACAAAGTGACTGCAAATTATTTTATAAGTGATTTAGTTTGTTAAATCTGGATTTTAAATACTATCTCTCATAACTTCTAATGTTTCATAGTAGCAACTATAATGCCACACCCCTTTATATTTTGTTAAGGCTGCCCATATTAATTGATTATCCTCATCATCAATAATTTCAGCTATGTATGTTCCACAATATTTAATAATCCGTCTGGGTATTTCATTTTCTGTAAAATTTGTCTTTGATAATTTTATTTCAGATAGTATTTCACATTTATATTTATCAATAAAAGTTAATTCTTCCTCATTAAAAGTAGTTTCCAATATGTATTTCATTCATATTACCTCAGATAGAAATTAGGATTAGTCTAACTTAAATCAGTAAACATTAATGAAGTAATTATACCATGAAAGAAGTGTTAAATCAACATTAAAAAGCCGCCATATCTGAATCCGTAGCCAACTCAACCCACTCATACTCATCTCTTTCCCTTTCGCTGAACATATCATTGACAATCCCTATCGTGAGCATATCAAGCTCACTTAAGGATATGCCAAGCTGTATACAGCGAAGGAGAAACAAAGGAGTTGTCATCGGGCGGTCAGTCGGGCGATGTTTTTTTTAGATTCAATCTGCGTTGCAGTATTAAGTCCCCACAGTTCAATAAGCTGAGGAAGAATTTCATAAATACTGAAGGTGTTGAACTGTTCGAGGAAGTCATCAGGGCTGTCAGGAACTTTATCCGGATCAGCGTGTTTGGCCATGATAAATGCGATATTTTCAAAGACCTCAAGGCTTTCAATATCAAGGCCACTCTTCTCGGCATCTTCCTCTTCAACATTTGTCTGAAGTGAAGCAAAATCCCTGTAGATATCCCTTCCGAACTTAAGACGATAAAGGCGAGGCACTGCTGCACTCGCCTTGAAAGGTATTTCTCTTCCGTCAATCACGATATTTTTCTTAATAGCCATACTGATCACTCCTTGTTAGTTGTTGTCGCAACCGCTGATTTAGCTTTGACACTTGGATAATACACATTTTTGAACCAGTTGAGATATACTGATTCCTCGGTGCTTTCACAGGTCTTTGACTTTACAAAGCCGTTTGGAAGTGCCGCAGCTTTAATTGACAGCGTTTCTGTTTTTACTTCTGTAGTGCTGCTTTCTGTTTTCGGACGTGATGCACTGCAGCGATACATCCAGTGACGAATCTTATTTTTATCTCCTGAAAATTCAAAAGCAAGTGCAAACTCTGTCAGTTCTGAATCGTTTCGTTCTGCAAGAACACCGTTTCCGTCAAGTACTTCTCCGAGAATATTTGTTGCAAATTCTGTTGGAACAAGTGCAATCTCAAGATCACCGCTATAGCCGGCGTTATTGTTGATTACATAGTAAACAGAGTTATCGGCATAAAAGTTATCCGCTTCACCGTTTGCATCAATCGAAAGATTAACTGCACCCGGCAGTCTTACCGGGATGATTTTTCAGCATGGTGTATATTTGTGATGCAGCGAAGACATCTCCTCTCGGACTATTAAGCCACACAGTAAGATTTCCGCTGACTTTTGACAGTTCATCTCTGAACAAAGCCGGTGTGATCTCGTCTCCGAACCATGTATCTTCGGAAATTGGTCCGTTAAAGAGAAGCTCCGTTTCTGCATCATTTTTTATAAAGTTCCAGAATTTCTTCATTTGCTGTTATCCTCCTTCTTATCAGATTTTGTGAATGCACCTGCATCCTGAAGTTTTGTGAAACTTCCGTTTACAAGATACAGGTTACCGCCAAGTTCATCCGGTATCATATTCATGTCCTCCAGCTCTCTGATATCATTTGCCGACATCCAGCCGTTCTGACGTGCTGTGCTGTAGCCCTGCATTCTGCTTGCGTAGTCGCCTCGTAACAGGCCTTCAACATTGAACTTGATGAAGTATTCGCCCTTTTCCGATTCGCCAAGTAAGGCTTTATGAAGGCTTTGTTCCCATCGAACAATCCATGGATCAAGTGTGTACTTTACGAATTCAAGTGACTGCTGTTCGATATTGCTGAAGGTCGAATGTTCAAGGTCACCAATCATATGAAGCGGCACTCTGTAGAGTCTTGCGATTTCCTCAATCTGAAACTTTCTTGTTTCAAGGAACTGTGCTTCATTATTCGGGATTGATATAGGCGTGTACTTCATGCCTTCTTCAAGGATTGCAGTTTTGTGAGCATTTCCTGAACCGTATGCTCTCTGCCATGCGTTGCGTACACGTTCCGGATCCTTGATTACTCCCGGATGTTCAAGTACACCGGAAGGACTTGCTCCGTTTGCGAAGAATGCTGAACCGTACTCCTCACAGGCTAAAGATATACCGATTGCATTCTTGGCGAGAGCAATCGGTGAATAACCCACAAGTCCGTCAAAACCAAGTCCCGGAATATGCAGTACATCTTCTGCTCTCAGAACGATATCGCCCTGAACTTTCATATTCGGATTCGCTTCATCGTATCGGCTGTAAATGTATACGAGACGGTTCTTGTCATCTCTGTCAACCTTGACTTTATCAGGCGGCAGCGGATATAACCCAATTACATCTCCCCTGCCGTTTCTGATGATCTGTGCAAAAGCATTTCCGTAAATCAAAATATGCCCCATAAGTGTTTCTCTGAAAATAAACGAAGTCATTTCAGGATTTGGCTGGTCATGGAGCAAAAAATAAAGCGGGTGTTTAGTCACTCGCTCCTTACCGTTATCGGTGTATTTATAAACATGAAGCGGCAGCTGTGCGATTGCTTCAGACAGCACTCTTACGCAGGCATACACGATAATATGCTGCAGAGCCGTTCTGTCATTTACTCGCTTGCCGCTGTGAGTTCGTCCAAAGAAATAACTGTATGACGGGCTGTCATAACTGTCCTTCGGCTTGTCTCTTGACTTGAAAAGTCCTGAAAAAATACTCATGGAAAGCTCCTTTCGTGGTTGACTTTTAATATGGGTTGATGATATAATTAATGAAAAGAGCAAGGTTGAAAGAGCCTTACAAATATGAATTTAGAGGAGATTTGTTTTGAAACGAAAAACAAGAACTATAACTGTCAATAACCAACAATATATATGGTGGTATGAATTAGAAGCGGAAACAACAATTAATCTATCCCCAATTAATGATAAAACTTCTATTATTTCTATATATTTTCCATTAGATGCAATCCACAAACATGAGCATCCAATTTTTGATATTTACAACGAAGCCATTATTATGAAAAAAGATAATGAAGAATACTGTTTAAAAATAATTTCTCCCCAAATGGCTGCTCTCATTATTTCTAATTTGTCTTTTAATGAATTTACTACAAGAAGACATATTTTTTATAATGGATTTGATTTATTATCAAAATGGAATTTTATAATTTCAGAAGTTGTTACAGGATTATGTTGGTAGTATAAATCCCAGTTTGTCGCTTACAGCAATATCATCTCTCTCGAATCATAAACGCTGTCAGCAGTTTCGCATCCACACCTGATAGCCCTGTCGAGAGCCATAACAGTTGCAACAGATCCATCGATTTTTTCGGTGGATTTTTCTTTGTCCATTTTTATATTGCCGGCAGGATCACGCCGGATGAAAATATTATCCATCATCCATCGGAGAACAGGATGACCGTTGTGGGCTATCTTCTTTTCAAGTGTCAGCTTCATCAGTTCTTTAGTCGGAGGACTCATATCCTTGTAACCTTGTCCGAACTGGACCATTGTAAATCCCAGACCTTAAAGATTCTGACTCATCTGAACAGCGCCCAATCGGTCAAACGCTATCTCCTTGATATTATATCTCGTGCCTAATTCATCAATAAAGTTTTCTATGAAACCGTAATGAACTACATTTCCCTCTGTTGTCTGCAGAAATCCCTTCCGTTCCCATACATCGTAAGGAACATGGTCTCTTCGGACTCGGAGGGAAATTGTTTCTTCCGGAATCCAAAAATAAGGCAGGATATAATAGCAGTCATCCTCGTCAAGCGGTGGAAAACGGATACACTTATCCTGTGACATTGTTTTATCGGTGGCTTTCCACGTTGTTACTTACGATTTCGTAAGCTCTGGTGCACCAGTCGATCTTTACATAACCCGGATGACGGATTTAACTAGGCACTGTTTCAGCCTGACCGGTCCAAAGCTATGCAGTTATTTAAATTTTAGGCGGATACACTTTAAATTCCGTATACCGTCGTTTGAGAGAAAAAAATATTTCACATCTACACCCACGACAACGGATTTTTCCACTATCATTTTCCTTTACAGAGCATTCCTGAAGCGTTTTACAGTTAGTACAGTAAAACTGAAAGATTCCAGATTTTATATCGTATACAATATCTGCCTCTCCCATATGCCTCACCTCTTGCAACTTTAGT
>CAMCOJ010000138.1 GCA_945876405.1 uncultured Ruminococcus sp. | reverse complement strand
ACACAAGGAGTATCGTCGGCAGCGTCAGATGTGTATAAGAGACAGCTATGAATTTCAGCAGCAGTCCATACCCAGTTCAGAAAGCGGGAAAAGAAAAACCCGCAGAAAAATAAGAAAACCAAAATTATTCAGATACAGAAAAGTAATTGCAGCCGGTCTGCTTGGAGGTGTTCTTGTAACATTTATTTCCGTTTCAGCTTTATTGATGGAAAACTCAATAAATTCCAGACGTTACTACAGCGATACTACAATTATTGATGACAATCATAATGAGTATCCTACAAGATGCATGATTGATGAAATTACAGGTACAAGGTATATTTTTGAAGCTGAAACTGACTACGGCCTGGCTGTATCATTTCAGGATGAAGACCCGGAAAAATTTATAAAACTCAAGGAACCTTCAACAGGAAATACATACTACTGCCATAACAGCTACTATGAGGAATGTGCCGTTGTAACACCTGAAAACGGTCATACTTATGTAATTCCGGATTACATGGTGTATTCAAGTATGGAAACTGAAAATCAGCAGTACTACGAGGTATGTAGCAACACCAATACAAATCAGTGGATATTCGTTCCGAAATATATACTTGAACTGTGCGAAAAAATCATGGAGGATTATTTCAGCAGTACAACAGCGGACCAGGAATCTGAAAGCAACGAATTCTTTGAAGAAGAGGCTGAAGATGAAATTGCTGAAGAAACTCCTGAAAATCCGGAGGAACAGGTATACCCGTACGGAGATGAACCAGCTGAAATAAACTGATTTTTCACCTGTTTTTCAATTGACAATTCCCAGTATATAGCGTACAATATAGATATACAAAACACTATATAAAGGGAGATCAGGAAAATGAAAAACTTTTTTAAAAAATACCGGATGTCGTTTGACCTTCTGACTATTGCCAATATCGTAATCGGAATTCTGCTTACTGCAAACCCTGAGTTTTTCACAAAGTTTGTAAGCATGATCCTCGGCATTGCCTGTCTGTTCTGGGCTGCAACGAGTCTTGTAAGACACTTCAGAGCAATGCGGTACGGATTTCACTCAAAATTCGATATTATCCAGGCTGTTATAGGAACTGCACTGAGCCTGCTTCTTTTCTTCGGTGGAAAGTTCCTTGCATCGGTTATTCCGATGATTATCGGATTTACAGTAATTACTCAGAGTATCTCAAAAATTCAGCTGGCAGTTTTCCAGAAAAGATCAGGTGCAGAAAAATGGCTGCTTGGACTTGTGCTCAATATTATCGGACTCATTCTCGGCTTTACACTTATATTCAACCCGTTCGGCGCATTTATAAATGTAATAAGACTTCTCGGAATAGTTCTTCTTATACACGGTGTTTCAAGGCTGTTTACCGATTTTCTCTATGCACATGAGATGGATAAGGTAGTTGGTACAGACAGTGAGGGCAATCAGATTATTGATGTAGAATATAAAGAATTATAATAAAAAAATACCATTCAGATTTTTCTTCTGAATGGTATTTTTGTTTTACTCAGTAATATTATTTTTAATCATAGCAGCTGTAAGTGTATTCTTCATGAGCATTGCTATTGTCATCGGTCCTACGCCGCCCGGAACAGGAGTTATGTAGGAAGCTTTCTTTTCCGCTTCGGCAAAGTTTACGTCGCCGCAGAGTTTTCCGTCTTCCATACGGTTGATACCTACGTCAATAACAACTGCACCTTCCTTAACCATATCACCTGTTACAAAGTTTGGTCTTCCTACTGCTGCAACGAGAATATCAGCATTCTGACAGATTTCCTTAAGGTTCTTTGTCTTTGAGTGACATACAGTAACCGTGCCGCTTCTGTGGAGGAGGAGCATTGACATAGGCTTGCCTACGATATTGCTTCTGCCGATAACAACACATGATTTTCCTGCAATCTCAACACCTGTGCTGTCGATAAGTTCCATAATTCCGGCAGGAGTGCAAGGAAGGAATGCGTACTCGCCAATCATTATCTTTCCTACATTGAACGGATGGAAAGCGTCAACATCCTTATCCGGTGAAATTGCATTGATAATTGCATTTTCATCAATCTGCTTCGGAAGAGGGAGCTGAACAAGGATTCCGTTTACCTTTTCGTCGTTGTTAAGTACCTCAACAAGATCAAGAAGTTCCTGCTGTGTTGTTTCTTCAGGGAGAGCATATTCGTATGAGTTGAAGCCGACTTCCTCGCAGGCCTTCTTTTTTGAATTTACATAAACTCTTGAAGCCGGATTGTCACCAACGATAACAACTGCAAGACCCACTTCGATTCCCTTTTCTTTGAGTGCAAGAGCCTTTTCCCTTACTTCACCCTTTACCTTCTGTGATACTTCTTTTCCGCTTATTACAGTAGCCATAATTTTTCTCCTTTATAATTATTATTTTTTTGTTTTTTCCCTAGTGTGCTGTTCTTCAGCTTCAGCAATCAGTTTTTTTGACTCTTCCGTATCCTTATAAAATACATATTCGCCGCCCATTCTGTTTACCTTCGATGTAAATACGCATATAAGAATGAGTGCTGCAACAGCTGAAACTATTGCCAGCAGCTGTGAAATACGGATACTGCCCACCATAAGGCTGTCCGTTCTGAGTCCTTCAATCACTGCACGGCCTGCACCGTACCAGAGTATATAGCATAAAAATATCTGTCCGTCAAATTTTCTGTGCTTTGAGATAATGAACAGAACAGCAAATCCAAGCAGACACCAGAGCGATTCATACAGGAAACACGGATGAACTGCCCTTTCCGGAGTAAGTGATGCAAGTGCAGTCCCGTACTCATTGTTTTCTGCAATCCACTGCTGAATACGCCCGCTTGTCATGCCCCAGGGCAAATCGGTGTTTGTTCCGAATGCCTCGTGATTAAAAAAGTTTCCCCATCTTCCTATTCCCTGTCCTATGAGAAATCCCATGGAAGCGACATCGAAAAGAGGAAGAATCCGTACTTTTCGTATCCGGCACATTACTACGCCCACAAGAAGTGCACCGATTACACCGCCGTATATTGCAAGCCCGCCGTTTCGTGTCTGAAAAATGCTTTTCCAGTCACCGGCATAGTCCTGCCAGTTCATAATTACATAATAGGCTCTGGCACCTATAACTCCGCCTATTATACCGCCTATTATTACATCAGTTGCCCTGTCCGGTTCTATACCAAACTTTTTCATCTGCGAAAGTCCGAATATTATAGCGAGCGTCATACCTGCTGCAATAATTATACCGTACCAGGCTATATCAATTCCAAACAGCGAAAACGCAACACTGTTCACAGTTATTCCGTCTATACCAAGTCCCGGAAATGCAATTTCATTTTCCGCAAGGTTAAGAGAAGTCATATCCATTTCTTACGCCTCCACAAATGACAATGCCGCTTTTTCCGGATCAAGTCGCTCCGTTATACACTTCATAACATCTTCATAGGTCATCTCTGAAAGAATTTTCAGGCTGTCAAAAGGCGAAACATCTGAAAAATAACTGTTTATCATCAGTGATGAAACCGAGTCAGGAGATGAAAGTTCTCTTATCGCAGAACCGTATGTGTATTTTTTGATATTTTCATAGAGACTGCGGTCCATCCCCTCAGTTTTTACTCTGTCAGTTTCCTTTAATATACGGTTCATAACCTCACGGGGATTTTTGGATTCTCCGCCGAAAACAGCTGTAAAATATCCGTCTCCGGAAAATACTTCCGTAGCAAAGGAGGCGTTTATAAGGCCTTCTTCCATCATACTTCTGTACAGAACTGAGGCAGGATCAGACATAACACTTAAACCTACAAATGTTTCAAGTTCAGCTTTAAGCCTGTCGTATCCAGTGGCCGGAGATGATTTGAACCCGATATTGAATACAGGGAGTCCGACAGCCATCTTTTCCGTTTTTTCCTTTTTAACTATGCCGGCAGGTTCATCAGGAAACGCCGTCTGAAGCTTTATATCCTCACAGTCTCTCAGTCTTCTGTCTGCAATCTCAAGAACCTCATCCACCTTAACGTTTCCGGCAATTACAAGAACCATGTTGTGGAGATTGTAGAATGTGTTGTAACACTTGTAAAGCAGGTCAGCATCTATCTTCTGAATGCTCTCGACCGTACCGGCAATATCAATCTTTACCGGGTGTTCATGGTAAAGGCATCTGAGCATATTGTAGAACACTCTGTTTCCGGGATTATCGTTGCACATTTTGATTTCCTGAGCTATGATTCCCTGTTCCTTTTCAACAGTTTCCTGTGTAAAATACGGTGCCTGAACGAAACTCAGAAGTATATCAAGTGACTCCTTGTAGTTTTCCGAACAGCTGAACAGATAGCATGTTTTGTCAAATGATGTATATGCATTCGCTGAAGCTCCTGTCTTGGCATAGAGTTCAAAAACATCACAGTCTTCATTTTCAAAAAGCTTATGCTCAAGAAAATGAGCGATACCCTCAGGCACTACCGTGTAACCGCTGTCACCGGCGGTTTTGAATTTTGTATTTACTGAACCGTACTTCGTTCCGAAAAGTGCTTCAGTCGTGGAGTAGCCTTCCATTTCCCAGACAAGAATATCAAGACCGCTCTTATGTCTGATAAGCGTATATTCGTCACCGGTAAGTTCATTTCTGATTATCTCCTTATTCATTCTCATCCTCCTCATCTGATGATGTGCCTTCCTTTGCAGCCATCACATAAATTGTATCCGGTTCAAATGAATTTGCCGCCTCGGTTACTTCCTCACGTGTAACCGCCATTATTCTTCTGATATATTCTTCCGGTGATATCATCTCTCCTGTGCACAGACCTGAAAAATACCAGTTCACAATCTGATTCGGAGAGTCATTTACTGATTTTACAGAATTAATCATATAGAGTTTTGTATTGAGAAGTTCCTCATCAGTAAAATCACCTTTTTTCAGCATATTGAGCTGATTGATTACCTCACCGGTAAGTTTCTCAGTGTTTTCCTTCTCAACGCCGCTGTCCACAAGCATTGTACCCTTGCTGTAAACAAAACCGGCTGAGCAGTAATAGCACAGACTCATCTTCTCCCTTACATTTGTGAACAGTCTTGAAAATGCAGTTCCGCCGAACATACGGGTAAGAACCGAGCAGGCATTTTTGTTCTCGCTCTGTGTCTTGAAGGCCATAATTACCTTGGACTGCTTCATTTCCAGCTCGTCCCCGGCGTAGCATATTTCCGGCTTGAGCGGACTGACTGTACGGAACTTCGGGTTCTGAGGATTTCTCTCAATCCCGGCAAATGCAGTTCTGAATCTTTCCTTAACCGAAGGATTTTCTGACGAAGATACAAAATATATCTCGATAACAGCAGTTTTAACAAGCTTTACAAATGCCTCATAAACCTCCTGCGGTGTTATCCTTTCAGCATTCTCCACTGTACCGTACTGCGGAAATGCACACGGCTCATCTTTAAAAATATATTTCTGTGCCTTTATATGTGCATAATCTCTCTTGTTGTTCATCTCCGCCTGTATGCTTTCGATAAGTTCCCTTCTCTTAAGCTCAAACTCAGTTCTGTCAAAACCACCCTCTGAAACATTTGGACTGAAAATACAGTCCTGAGCAATATCAAGAAGATCATCGAGTATGTTTTCCGACTCAAGCGCAAATCTGTTGTCTATACAGTCGGCAGTAAAAGAGATAAACTGACAGTCACCGCTCTTTGATGTGTCTGTATATATTGAAGAGCCGTAAAGGGCATTCAGTCTGTCAGACATCTCTGAATATGTTTTTATTTTTTTATTTGAAGCCCCGATAAGCATAGCTGCCATTGAATTAAGCGGTGCTTCCTTTTCAGAAAGTTCTGTTACAAACTTTATCTTCAGAAGATTTGTTTTAAGCTTTTTATCCACTATCTCTGAAAAAGCCACTCCGTCAGCGATAACTTCACGTTTTATGTCTGTATTCATGTACACCATCCTTTTAAAATGAAATCACTTTTTATTATACCACATCCACAGGTAAATATCTACTGTATTAACTGAAAAAATGCACAGGAAGGTTCAGGTGGTCATGAATTTAAAAAAAGCCTGTCAGATAACACAAATACGTTATTTG
>CAMCOJ010000137.1 GCA_945876405.1 uncultured Ruminococcus sp. | reverse complement strand
AAGAAATGCTCAGCAGTATTTTTTTATTTTCTGTTTTTGATTTTGTATTTCCAGTGGTGTATTCTCATTTTAAGAAGATTAATAAAGTCTTCTCCGAAGAAAATCATAAGATTTATAAGTGATATAAGTATGGCTATTTTTCCGACAAAGTCTGAAAAAATTAAACTTACCAGCAGAAATGCTGCATCGAGATAGGCTATATATTTTATTTTTACCGGAATAATAAAGAAAAGCATAATCTGGAAATCAGGTGCTATAACGGCAAATGCAAGGAACATCGAGAGAATTATAAGGGAGTTGCTTGTGCCTCCTGTTATAAATCCGCCGATTACAGAGCCGATAAATCCGGAAAGCATGAATATATTGAACCGGAATACACCCCACTGGTTTTCCATAACCTGCCCTATAAGCCAGTAAAAATAGAAGGTAAATATCAGGAAAAACGGTGTGGTCGCTATAGGTTCAAATATGAATGAAACTATTCGCCATACCTGTCCTTCAAGTATCAGGTCACGTGAGAAGGAGATGAGGGGTGACAGAGGAAATTTTCCGGAAGCCGGGGAAATGATGGCGTCCCATATATAGACAATGACCATTCCCGTTATCAGAATGTTCATTATTCCCGGAACTGCATGCCGGCCAAATTTCCTTTCGAGTTTGTTCAGCCATTTTTCAGTATTCATTTTGTTCTTCTTTCTGAATATCCTGTGCTTTCAGATATTCTGTAAATTCTTTAAGATTTTTTATTGTAAGATCAGCACATTCGGTGATTCTGCTCCAGTCTGATGACGAGCTGTCATATACGCCCACTGTGAAAAAACCTGATTTTTTTGCTGCCTTTATACAGTGCAGTGAATCATCAAGGACAGCAGTTTCTTCCGCCGGTGTTCCAAGAAGACTGCGAACGGTTTCAAAGAACATCGGATCATCTTTTTTTATCCCGCTTTCTTCACTGGTAAATATAAAGCGAAATCTCCTGTGTATGCCGAATCTTTTAAGTATAAGGTCGGTAAGTGAACGGTAGTTTGCGGTGGCTATGCAGCAGGGAATATTCATTTTATCGAGAATATCAAGTGTCTCTGCCGCATATTCTTTAAGAGGAATTGAAGAAGCGTATTCTTCATAAACAAGTTCTTCAATACGTTTTATGATTATGTCCGCCGGTTTGTTTACTCCGAGATCCCTGAAAAGCTGTGCAGCTTCCGGTATACTTAGTTTTTTTACTTTTTCTGTAATATCCGGGGGAGGTGTTATTCCGTTTTCTGTAAGAAAATTCCTGTCAGCATTCTGCCAGCACTGCACGGAGTCGATAAGGGTACCGTCCATGTCAAAAATTACTCCCGATATCATTTGAGGTTAAGGCTGTCTGAAAGACTGTTTGTTAGAGTGTGGATGACATTTATCTTTGCTCTGTAGTCAGTGCCGACTGCACCCGGTTTGTCAAGAGCAAGGTTATATATATCGGTTGAAAATGATTCAAGTTCGGCAAATCTTTCTGTAACGGCATTTATCTCACTGAGCTTTGCAAGAGATGTTGACATATGGAGACGGGACTTTTGCTTTGCTATGGCAAGAATATCCGTGCCTCTTTCGTTTACTGCAAGAATACGCGCATATGCCGGCGGGGTTTTAATATCGTCCTTTGTTATGCCCAGAAGTGCGTTAAGGAATATTCTTCTTATTCTTGACATGGTGTATCTCTTGGTTTTGATCTGTTCCATCATTTCCTGTACTGTTGATGCTGAACGTGCCTCGTAAATGCGGTACTCAAGGCCCTGACCAACATCAGGAACATTGCGGAGCTGAGCAGGTGTTATTGTACGCATTCTGTACATGACTGCTTTTTCAAGATTGGCCATCGAAGCTGTTTCTCCGTTTGCAACAGCTGCGGAAAGCGTCTGGAACATTGACTTTGGCATAAGATCTGAGTAGGTGATATCCTTTACGTTCTGTCTTATAAAAGAAGCACTTGCAAAGTTTTCCACAACATCTGTATGGTCATGTCCTGCATTTTTCCGCTTTACTGTAAAAGGTTTTATCCTGGAATTAAGGTTGGAGATGGCTTTGATATACTCGATAGCAAGAATATTGTTTGCAGAGCCGAAAAGATCTCCCAGTGCCTTTCCGTACTGCTGTTCAGCAAGTTCGTGTACCGCTGAAGGATAGGAGTAACCGCTGTCCAGAAGTTTTCTCAGCTGCGGTGATTCCGAGCACGCCATACTTGCCTTTGCTGCATCAACCAGTGTGTCAATATTGCCGCATTCGCTTCCGAAGGAAAGCTCGTCAACACAGCCGATGGAGTTGAGAATATAGAGTGCTGCCCCGGCAAACCCCTCTGCACTTGAAAGGGCGTAGGGAACAGGAAGTTCAAGAACAAGGTCGACACCGTTCTGCACTGCAGCCTTTGCTCTTTCAAACTTGCTGATAACAGCAACGTCGCCTCTCTGGACAAAATTGCCGCTCATAACCGCTACTATATGTGTAGCACCGTTTTCTCTTGTTTTTTTAATATGATAATTATGTCCGTTATGGAAAGGATTGTATTCACATACGATACCTGAAACTTTCATCAGATCACTCTCCTGTAAAATTATACTTGTAATAAAATTATATCATAAAACTGTTTATATGTAAATATATTCTGTATATTAAAAAATCCTGATGTTTATTGTTTCAGACATGAAAAAAAATACGGTTTCTCATAGAAGAAAACGTGATTTTTTTTGGTGAAAAAGCAGATTTTACAAAAAAGGACTTGAAATTTAGCATGGCAAGGTATATAATTAAGAATTGGATTTTAACTATAATTTCAAAAGATAATTTTTAATCTGAAAGGAACGAATCAAATGAAAATATTAGTAATCAATGCGGGAAGTTCATCACTTAAGTATCAGTTGATTGATATGACTGACGAATCAGTTATCGCAAAGGGTAACTGTGACAGAATCGGAATCGACGGTCATATTTCACATAAAACATTTGACGGAAGAAAAGTTGATACAGACTGCAGTTTCCCTACACATACAGAAGCTTTTGAAAAGCTTGTGGAAGTACTTACAACAGGTGATGCTTCAGTTATTAAGTCAATGGACGAGATCTCAGCTGTAGGTCACAGAATTGTGCAGGGTGCAGAGATTTTCTCAAAGACATGTATCGCAACAGACGAAGTTATCGACCAGATTGATGCTCTCTCAGAACTTGCACCTGTTCACAACCACCCTCATGCACTTGCCCTCAGAGCATGCAGGAAGGTAGTTCCTGCAGACGTTAAGCAGGTAGTTGTATTTGATACAGGTTTCCATCAGACAATGCCGAGAAAGGCATATATGTACGGTGTTCCTTACGAATGCTACAAGGATTTCCACGTTCGTAAGTATGGTTTCCACGGCACATCACACCGTTTCGTTACAGCTAAGCTTGCTGAAACACTTGGCAAGAAGCCTGAAGACCTCAAGATTGTTTCCTGTCACCTCGGAAACGGTTCTTCAATCACAGCTGTTGACGGCGGCAGATCAGTGGACACAACAATGGGATTCACACCGCTCGACGGTCTTATCATGGGTACAAGATGCGGTTCAATTGATGCTTCTGCAGTTACATATCTCCAGAACAAGCTCGGTCTTTCAGCTTCAGAGATGAGCGACTACCTCAACAAGAAGTCAGGATTCCTTGGTCTCTCAGGCGTTTCAAGCGACAACAGAGACATTCAGGCTGCAGTTCTCGAAGGAAATGAAAGAGCACAGATTACAGCAGAAATGCTCACATACCAGATTAAGAAGTACATCGGTTCATTTGCAGCTGCGATGAATGGTCTTGATGCAGTAATCTTCACAGGCGGTATCGGTGAAAATGCTCCTGAAGTACGTGAGGGCGCATGCGAGGACATGAGTTTCTTCGGTATCGAAATTGATAAGGAACTCAACAAGTCAAGAGGCGAACTTAAGAAGATTTCAACAGAAAACTCAAAGGTTCAGGTATGGGTTGTTCCTACAAATGAAGAACTTCTCATCGCAAGAGATACACTTGAACTTGTTAATGCTGAATAATGCACTGATTCACAGACAAATAAACAAAAATGCAGTTTCCCGGATTTTCGGGGGGCTGCATTTTTGTTTACGGTAATTTTTAAAAATTTTTTTCAGAAAATATGTCACAAAAGAGAAAAAAAATTGTCTTAGTAAATGAAGGGAAAGATGAGGACATGGAAACATTATTGAAATATTCCTGATGTTATAATATAATAAAAGCAGCAAACTATGATCAGCATAAGAAATATAACAGGGTATGTTATTTTTGGGTAAACAATGATAGGTATATGTCTGACATTAATAGACGAGGAAGATGATAAGAGGACTTTTGAAGAACTGTATATGGCTACCAGAAAAAAAGCTTATTCAATTGCATTCAGGATACTGAATAACCGTAATTTAGCAGAAGAAGCATGTTCAGAGGCATATCTGAAGGTAGCGGAAAATTTCGGCAGAATAAAACATCTTGATGAACATCAGCTTGATTATTATGTGGTGGTTGCTATACAGAATACTTCATGTAATTTTCTGAAAAAGGAAAAGAAGCATATGGATAATATAAGTCTGAATGAGGAAGAGCATTACAAGTTTTCAGACAGTATTATAGAAAAACAGGATATGGACACTCTGGTTACGCTTATAGGAAAACTTTCAGAGGATGACAGGAGAATACTGTATCTGAGGGTTGTTGACGGACTGGATTACAACGGGATTGGGGTTACATTAAATATCACATCAGCTGCAGCAAGAAAACGCTTCAGCCGTGCAAAGTCTGCACTTGCAAAGCTGATAGAAAAAGAGAGGAATGAGTAATATGCATAGTTCTTCCAGACTTGCAGAAGCACTGAAAAAATCTTACGAAAGAGAACTTGACCAGTTTCTGGATACAGTGGACATTCAGGAAGATTATGTTTTCAGTGAAAACTTTGAAAAAAACATGGACAGAATTTTAAAAAGACAGGGGAAACCTTTTTTTAATCTTATGTGTAAAACCGGATATTTTTCTGCGTCCGGCTCCAGCCGTGAAGAGAGCAATGCTGATGACGGTATACGAGTAGTATATGCCAACAGGAGAAAGGAAATTTTCAGAGTTGTCTCGGCCAGTACAGCATTATTTGCAGCAGCTGCCGGGGGTTTTGTACTGATGAACAGAGGATACGGACCAGAACCTTACGAGGTAGCAGTTCCGGCTGATACAGTATCGTCAGTAATCACAAATGACTTCAAAAATTTCTCTTCTTCTGAAACTGAATCAGCTGTTTATGAAAATAAATTTGCTGACACTGCAGTATCTGTCTCCGGAAACCCGGTTTATGATTATAAATACATTGAATCTGAAATACCGGATGAAACTGATCCGGATTTGAAAACAGAAAAATCCGAATCAGAAATTCATAGTATCACTGAAAGTATTCCGGAAGAAACTACATACAGCACAACACCTCCTTCTGTATCATCTGCAGCAGAGACAGAAGCTCAGAGTGAGAGGGAGAATATTAAAAAGTATATGGATATTCTCAATAATTACAGCGAATATACTCCGTTAGTATATTTTTTCAATGTCAAGCCGGGTAATAAATTTATATTAAGCGGAGATTATGATTCAGGATTTCATGTGGAAACAGAAACAGGAGAAGTTATTTTCAACGAGGAACACACAATTGTCAGAGGAAGATTTGGCAATTCATTTCATATACGTGCAACAGCGGGAGAAATGAAAAAATATATAATGATGGATATTTTTGAGTCGCTGGAACCGAATGGTATGTCTGATTTGAGTCAGGTTCCTAACCAAAATAAAGAGAACGGAAAATATCTGAGAGATATTGCAGACAGATCGTTTGAGGATGACTGGATTCCAATATGTGTAGCAGTATCAAAAGATTATTCCGAGGAAGAAGCCAAGGCAGTGGCGTTAAAGAATCCTGATGCTGAAATTTTTAATGTTGTATCGGATACTACGTTAAATTGGTATATAGATATAAATCTGTCTCTTATACACATCTGACGCTGCCGACGATACTCCTTGTGT
>CAMCOJ010000136.1 GCA_945876405.1 uncultured Ruminococcus sp. | reverse complement strand
TCCGTGCATATCGGCACCGGTGAACGAAAAAATATTTTTTTCGTTCACTATAAATAATAAAATGGGGGTTGAAAAAAAATACATTTTTTGATATAATTAAATAGTAAAGATTAAACCGCCTGTAGCTCAGTGGATAGAGCAATACGCTCCGACCGTATGTGCGCAGGTTCGATTCCTGTCAGGCGGATATCTGAATGAGCCCTGTAATATTGAAACTTATGTTTCATTTATTGTACAAGGGCTTTTTACATTATACACCAGCATACGCTCTGCTGTCAACCGGATATGATATTTCAAAAATCCAATAATGTCGATGTATGTTGATAACTGGCATTGTATCTGCGGTTTATTATACAAATTACACTAATTTACTATTGCAAGAAATCGGATTTTGTGTTATAATTATTATAAAATATGTTCTTTTATTTGGAGGTTAATATGAACAGTCAGTTCGAGAATATTGATGAAGTAAAAGAAGCCCTGAAAAAGATCGTAAATGAACACGGGGTGGAACTATTCAAGGATTCAAAAAGATTTACCGGTCTTCTGAACGATTATATGCCGGAATACGAAAAAGAAAGAAGACTTATAAGAAACGTTATTAATAACAATGTTATTACTCAGATGCTTGAGGAACCGGATCAGAAACTGTCTGTTGTTAAAGCAAGAGAGTATATGCTTAATGATATGTTTCTTTCAGCGACTGCTGCTGAATTCGTTCTTGATTGTTTTACATATATGTTTGGCTGGCCGTTTACACCTGAGATAAAAACTGAACCTGTTCAGGCAGCACCTGTCAGGGAAACTGCTCCTTCCGGTAAAAACAATTCAGAACCTGAAAAGGAGATTAAGCAGAAACCGTTCAGACCATTTGATGCAATTAAGTACAAGCTTTTCTCAAACGTAAAAATTTCAGAAGGATATACAGTAATAAACAGTTTTGCATTCGATAGCTATGGCTTCCTTAAGACAGTAAAGATACCGTCCACATGTAAAGTTATCGGCGAATATGCATTTTCAGAGTGTAAAAAACTCCGTGAAGTTACACTTCCTGATACTCTGAGAGTTATTCAGAAGGGTGCATTCAGCTCGTGCAGTTCTCTTGAACGTGTGGAAATACCATGGGGAGTTACAGCAATTGAAGAAGGTACATTTTCATTCTGCACCAATCTCGAAGACATTATTATCCCTGCGACAGTATCAAGTATCGGTGATGAGGCATTTCAGGGGTGTGAAACTCTTCGCGATGTGATGCTTCCTGAAACAATAAAATTTATTGGAAATAACGTTTTTGATTTTTGTCCGGCTATCACAATTCAGTGCAGGGAAAACTCCTATGTTCACAAATTCTGTATGACAAACGGAATTCACTTTGAAATAGTAAAATAAAAATAGTAAAAAAATTTATAGCAAGGGAATGATAAAAAAATGGTAGAATTTAAGCCAGGTCAGACTATACCTATGGAATACGGCGGAGAACTTAAGGTAATCAGTACTCTTGGTCGCGGCGGACAGGGTATAGTTTATCTTGTTGAGTACAATAACCTGAAGTATGCATTAAAATGGTACGATATGGACAAGATGCGTGATCCTCAGGCATTCAGAAAGAATCTTGAAGTAAACATAAAAGACGGTCCTCCGAGTGATAAGTTCCTCTGGCCTAAGTATCTTACAAAGATGGGAATTAACGACAGCTTCGGATATCTTATGACACTCAGACCACCTGAGTACGATTCTTTTGTTGATATTCTTAATATGTACAAACTCGAGGTTGATCCTGCGACCGGTAAGGCACAGAGAGTAACTGTACAGTTTAAAAATCTCAATGCTCTTGTAACAGCAGCTATTAACATAGTAAATGCATTCAGACAGCTTCACAGAGCAGGAAAAAGCTACCAGGATCTTAATGACGGCGGTTTCTTTATAAATGTAACCAACGGTGACGTTCTTGTATGTGACTGTGACAATATTGCTCCTGATGGATATAACTTCGGTATAGGAGGAAAGCCGGGATATATGGCTCCGGAAATTGTAAGGGGTGTATGCCGTCCTGACGTTCAGACAGACAAGTATTCACTTGCAGTTGTTCTTTTCAAGCTTCTGTTCAGAGGCGATCCTCTTGAAGGTGAAAAAGTTGTCAAGACTGTTTGTCTTACAGAAACAGCTGAACTTAAACATTACGGAAAAGAAGCAGTGTTTGTGTTTGATCCTAACAACGACACTAATCGTCCTGTAAAGGGTATACATGATAATGTAATTAAGTTCTGGGGAATTTATCCAAACTACATAAGACAGGCGTTCACATTCACATTTACAACGGGTATTTCTCAGGCAAACAAGAGAATTATTGAAAATGAATGGCAGAAACTGTTCATCAGACTCCGTTCTGAGATTCTCCCTTGTTACTGCGGAAGAACAACATTCTCATCGGCATACGATGAAGGTGAGAACAATACACTTGTCTGCAGAAGATGCGGAAGAAAATATGCTACTCTCAAATTCAGCAACAGAGATTACCGTACACCGATTTTTGTCGGACGTAAGATATACATGTGCGAAGCCGTACCTGGTTCAGATGATTTCAGTACAGTAGTAGGAGAGATTGTTGAGAACAAGATACAGAAGGGGGTTCTTGGCATTAAAAATATGTCTGACAAGATATGGCAGGTTAAGATGCCAGACGGCTCGTGCCATGATGTTGCTCCCGGAAAGGGTTTCCCGCTTTGGTCCGGTGTTTCAGCTGATATAGGCGGGGTTAAGATTGAATTATAGAAAGGGGTATTAAGTTACCATGGAAGATTTTAGTACAAAAGCAAAAGAATTAATAGATTTTGACGATGATGATCCGCTTGGAGCGACAGGTGTTTCCAGAAAAAGTCTCGTAATATTTTTTCTTATAGATACTTCAGGAAGTATGAAAGGCACCAAAATGGGTGAGCTTAATACAGCTATGGAAGAGCTCATGCCTGAAATCAGAAGTATTGGTGAAGCAGATACAGATATCAAGATTGCCGTTCTTACATTCTCAACAGGCTGTGCATGGATGTATCCGGAGCCAATCTCAGTTGAAGAATTTGAATGGGCAAGACTTGAAGCAAAGGGTATAACTGATCTTGGTATGACCTTTGAGGAACTTAACAGAAAGCTCTCAAGGACAGAATTCCTTAATTCTCCGTCACTCTCATTTGCACCTGTTATTTTTCTTATGACAGATGGTTATCCTACTGATGACTATAAAGCAGGTTTAAGAAAGCTTCAGGTAAACAGCTGGTACAGATATGGCCTTAAAGTTGCTCTCGGTATCGGTAAGGAAGCAAATGATGATATGCTTGCGGAATTTACTACTTCTCCTGATACAGTTGTTCATGCATATTCAGGCGGACAGCTTGCTCAGCTTATCAAGAAAATTGCAGTTACTTCTTCACAGATCGGAAGTAAGAGTATGACGCTTGCTGATGACGTACTCAGAGATCTTAATGACGTTGACGTTGTTGACAAGAAGCAGGAACAGCTTGCTGAGCAGATTAAAAATATTGTTGAATCCGATGAATTCCCTAAGGATGTACCATTTGATACTGGATGGTAATAGCAGAAGATGAATTATTTATCAAATAAGAAAGGGATGAGTCAATGTACGTCGGATTGAGCGAAGCAGTTCGTGGTGCAAGCCATGTCGAATCTAATACAGTTTGTCAGGACTATGCAGATTATAAGATAACGGATTCCTATGCTGTTGCTGCAGTAGCTGACGGACACGGCAGTAAAAAACATTTCAGAAGCGATTTTGGCTCAAAAGCAGGAGTTGAAGTAGCTATAAAAGCTGTTGATGAATACTGTTCTGACCCGGAAGAATTCAAACGGAAATTTCAGGATGATCCTGAACATTTAATTAAGAAAATTGAAAAATATATTATAAAGCACTGGTATGACTGCATAAATGAACATTACAGAAACAATCCTGTCAGACAGGAGGAACGTGAAAAGCTTACTGATGAAGAACTTTCTGCAATCAAGATTGAGTCGATTTACGGTTCAACACTCCTTGTTTCAGTTCTGACAGACAGTTTCAGTTTTGGTATGCAGCTCGGTGACGGAAGTCTTGTTGTAATTAAACAGTGCGGTGAAGCGTATATGCCAATTATTGATGATGAAAGTTGTCCTGCAAATCTTACATCATCACTTTGTAATTCAAATGCTATAAAGATGTTTAATTATTTTTACAGTTATGAAAAGCCGCTTGCAATAATTCTTTCTACCGATGGTCTTTATACTTCTTTCTCAAGCAGAGAGAGTTTTGAAGAGTATAATTGTCTTCTCGCAAGTCAGCTTTCAGACACTGAAGTCCTGAAATCAAGAATAAACAAGAACTTCATCAGGAGAACAAATGCTGGAAGCCGTGATGATATTTCCATATCAATTATTTTTGAGAAGGAAATGTTTGAAGAAAATCTTATCAATGTTCAGATGCAGGTGGATATAAATAAAAATAAAGCAGCTATTCGTGAAGCTGAAGAAAAGGCAAAGAAACTTCAGCGAATAGCAAGAGCTGAACAGATAAGAAACGAGAAAAAACTTCTTGAAGAAGCTGAAAAGGCTGCCCTTGCCAAGAAGGCAAAACTAAAAAAAGAGCAGGGTATAGAATCAATTGATCCTCCCACAGAGGAAGAAATTAATAATTCATAAAAAAAACGGACTGAAAAAGTCCGTTTTTTTTATGAAATGATAATTATTTCTTTTGAAATTTTGCATCTTTTTTTGCAGCATTTTTCTTTTCCTTAGCTGACATCATAACATCTTTCATATCATTTTCATCATTTTTGGTTTTGCTTCCTGAGTTAAGAATGTTATTAAGTCTGTCTTTGAAGATAGCGTTGTTATCACCGTCACTGATATTTGTACCGTAAACTGAAACAGACTGCGTATTTGCAACCGAATGTGAAACAGGTGCCTGCAGATTATTCATATATGTGGATGAATTTGCGGAGGCAGGTTTATTGTTAGTATATATGCTTGTCTGCTGCGGGGCGTTAGGTGTAGGGTTGTTGGTATATATACTTGTCTGCTGCGGAGCGTTAGGTGCAGGGTTGTTAGTATATATGCTTGTTCTTCCGCCCTGCTGACCATACATGCCGTTCTTCACAGGCTGACCGCCGCCGTACATATTGTTCATAGGCTGACCGTTGTACATGTTATTCATAGGCTGACCGCCGTACATGTTGTTCACAGGCTGCTGACCATACATATTCATAGGCTGACCGCCATACATATTACCAGGCTGCTGATACTGCTGAGCCGGATTTCCTGTGTTCTGCGACATATTCTGAACAGTATTTATTATTTCCTGCTGAGTACTGTCAAGTGAGTTGGCACTGAATGGTTTACTGTCAGAAGAAGATGCATCAGCTGTGGATTCCCAGTCATCAAAGATCATCCTGAGACCTGAAGCGTCGATACCGGTATGTGCAGCACTGCCTTCAGGGATCGAAGGAGTATCATTGACACTGTCTGCTGATTCAGCCTTTGAGGAATCAGATGCAGTGTTTTTACTATTTCCGGTGAGCTGTTCTGCAAATTTTGCAATATCACTGTTAAGTGAGGTAAGAATTACTTTTGAATTTTTACCGGTTAAAATATTGCAGGCTGTATTTGCAGGATTGATCGTCAGCAGGACTTCAAGACTTTTCTGACATGGATTCACAGGAAGTTTTGATGAAGCGTCAAGAGTAATTATGCTTTCCGCCTCTGTTTCCCCGCTGAGAATCATCTTTTTTATTGCTTCGTCTTCAGAACATGTCAGCTCTTCTTCAAAAGAATCATTTAACGTTTTCCAGTTAATTCCTGAAAAAATATTATCCTTTGCTGTAGTTATAACAGTAAGAGAGGATAAGTTAATTTTGTTTTTTCCGCATACTTCAGATGCTTTATCAAGTTTTTCTGCGGCAATTTCATATAATTTTGAAATATCCATACAAAAGAGACCTTTCATAAAATATTTAATAAACTGACCACGTTAGATAAGCGAATGGTCTGCTTTAAGACCTGTCTCTTATACACATCTCCGAGCCCACGAGACAGGC
>CAMCOJ010000135.1 GCA_945876405.1 uncultured Ruminococcus sp. | reverse complement strand
CTTAATTGCAACTTGAAAATTCAAAAAAATTCCAAAAGTTAATTTTATGGGAGAAATACGATATTAAATCAGCGTTTCCCTAAATAATCTTTCATATAATCACCTTTTTAAATTTGTAACGTATTTTAGGTTACAAATTTAAGGAAACACTGATTAAATCACATCTTCGACTTGACGCACATTCTGCTTGCATATTTTCCGTCATCCGGCACAAAAACTCCTTGACATACGACAGTATGCCTGCGTCGTTTTTATACAGTCTGACGTAAAATCTGACTGTGCATCATGTACGCCAGACTTAATCAGTGCTTCCTTAAAATAACACATATACAGAAATCTGTCAAGTAAATATTATTCTTTACCATCAGCATTTTCCCATGTAATAATCCCGCATTTTCCGGGCAGAATAATATAGAAAATCAGGTACCTGTTCAGAAACCCATCCCATAATCATCCCCCTGTTTTTTATTGTCCCTGTATCAATGTCTTGGCGAAATAGTTTTTGCCCCCCTTGAAAAGGGGGCTGTCAGCGCAGCTGACTGGGGGATCTCACAAATTCCAAAACGAAAGAAGCGTAACTCCAATGACAATATTAATTATCCGTGCCTTCATACTGTATGTTATTGTTATCTTTTCCGTACGGTTTATGGGGAAGCGTCAGATAGGGCAGATGCAGCCTACTGAGCTGGTTATAACCATTCTCATCTCAAATATAGCAACCATGACCCTTGAGGACCCGGACGCTCCGCTGCTGACAGGGACGGTACCGATACTCTTTCTTGTTTCCGTTGACGTAATTATCTCGGTATTTACAATGATTTCACCGAAGTTCAGAAAGTTTATATCCGGTTCACCGCAGGTGGTTATACACCACGGCGTGCTTGACAAAATGAAGCTGCGCACCCTGAGAATGTCGCAGGACGATCTTCAGGAGGCACTTCGGGGGCTGGATATTTTTGATATAAATGAAGTGGAATTCGCCGTTGTGGAAACCAACGGACAGATATCGGCTTATCAGAAGGAACCTTACAGAAATGCCGAAAAACGTGATATAAAGGAGCTGAAAAAATGAACCGACTCTGGACAAGTATCGTAATAATACTTACTATAACCGGAATTGATATATGGTCTTACAGTATACTCTGTGATGAAGAAGCAAAAATATCGGAAATTATTGACACCGTTACTTCATACTGCGAAAATGATGATACGGAATCCGCACTTGCAGAAACAGAAAATCTTTCAGACCAGTGGGAAAAGAGCCGCCGTAAAATGTCGTTTTTTGTAAGCGACAAAACCCTTGATGCCGTCTCCGACAGTATCAGCAAACTCCCGCCTCTTATCTCCTCAGGCTGCGACGAACAGTCAGCCGAAGCAGAATACGCCAAACAGGTACTCAGGCGCACCCATACCCGCGAGATTCCATATATCTTTAACATTTTCTGATGGTTTTTCACTCATATACATCAAGACTGATCATCTTCCACACACCATCCTCCTTAACCATCGCCCTTCCGTTCTCAGAAAAATCCGTAACCTCATCAAAATAAGCATCGATAACAATATCCCCCTGCTTATTCTCATATCCCATAAACTCTCCGAACTTTACCGGCCTTAGATTACATAAATACGGTCTTTCGCTTTTAGTTTCCTCACCTGAAACATCAATATACACATTCTTTCCGTCCTTTACCGCACAGATAACTCCGCCATGAACACAGAATCCGTATCTGTCAGCAGAAATCTCATCATACTCAAACCCGGTTATAAATTCAAGTTCAGCATTTACAAGAGCCCATTTTCCGTCTCTCTGCACAGCAGCCACTCCTTCTGAAAACGGTCCGGCATAATCAAAGTATTCAGCCTTTTCATTTCCTTCAAGGTCAGTATAACCATATTTTCCGCCGCAGCAGAATGGTGCAAGACCGGAACCGAAGGAACCGAGCCAGGTGTATTTTTCCGAAGGGACATATCTGACCTGATTGTCAGTATTTATGAAAAACCACTTTCCCTCACGGCATACCGGTATGATATCCTCATCCGGAGAATACGCACCTGCATCATCGTACTCAGGAATAATCTGATACCGTCCTTCAGCATCAAGAATTCCCCAGAAGTTCCCGTCAAACACTGCACAGTAATCTCCGTAAAAGCCCTTTGAGTCCGAAAAGCTTTTGTACCCCTTGTGGAAACGGCTTTCAGCATCTGCAATAAGCTCCGATATTTTTTCCGTTGAAGCTGAAGACGGAACTTCCTTCAGGAGATTTACAGCCTTTCCGGCCTCGCCTCTTTCAAGGCAGAACTCCGCCATCATCACCCAGGGGCGGTCATTTTCAGGTGCTTTCTGTGCTGCGAGACGGCTGTACTTAAGAAAAAGATTTCCTTCACCGCATTTTTTATAATTCTCAGCGGCAAGAAGATATATCTCAGCGTTGTCCTCCGTATATTCCGCCGCCTGTGCATAGTACTCCGCAGCGGTTATATACGCCGTATTTTTCTCGTTAAGCTCTGCTTTGCCTATGTATTCCTCATACTTTGCCGCATCCTTGTCCGGATTTCCCAGAACATTCATCCAGGAAAAAAATATCAGAAGTATAAGTACCGGCGGAAAAATGTATTTTTTCATAATCTCTTCCTCACATTCCTGTAATCATATAAATCATTGCCCCTGCAAATGCGAAGGGAGCCATGGGAATTCTGTCCTTTACACCGCATTTTCTGAATGCAAGAAGAAGTATTCCACATAAAGCACAGAGAACTGTTGAATAAATGAGAATATCAACCGTCGCTATCCCTCCGGCAAAATATCCGATAACCGCAAACATCTTCACATCTCCCGAACCAATTCCCTTTCGTGAAACCACATATGCAGTACCGGTGAGAACAGTCCCTGCCGCAAATCCTATAAGCGAACTTATAAATACCGCAGGCAGAGAGTGTTCCGCAATCCCCTGTATAAGTATAAGTGCAGTTCTCAGAACAAAAGCACCGGCAATATATACGTTCGGTATAACTCTGTGATTTTTGTCGATAAATGAAAGAAGGAAAAGAAAGTTAAGCATAATCATCATACTTATCATACTGAACACGCCCGTTTCCTCTCTTCCGGCAATAAATGCCGTCAGAATATCAGCTGCTGCAAATACAGCGGCCGCCCACAGGCCAGAGCCGTGTTTTTTTCTTTCATCTTCATTAATATCCTTGTATCTCATAAATGCAGGTGCTGATAAACCCGCTGTTATAAGTGCCGCTGCAAAATTCATGTTTTCTCTCCTTGTTATCATACCAGAGCTTTTTCACGGTATTCGTACACAACCGTAACTCCGGTATCCTTTAAAATCTTCTCTGCTGTTTTCTCAAGTACCTTCTTAACTGAAGCTTCCGCACCTGCCTCTGAGGGAACAACAATTATAAGCTCCGCTGTGAAGTTTTCCCTGCTGTCCGGAACATGTATCCCGTTCTCAAACTGAAGCGAGCCGGCCTTTGCTTCTATGCATTCCAGAAGTTCAGTGGCATATCCGCTGATTACTTTTTCCAGTGCAGCCTCTTTAATACTGTAGTCTGCCGCCCTTTTGCTGCCCGGGGAACTGCACTCCGAATACGTCTGTGCAAAAACGTTCAGTGAATTTATCATGGTGTATTTTCCGGTTCTGTAAAGGTCAATCCCCTTTCCGCCCTTCACCGCATCCATACTGTGTTCGGATTTTATCTCCGCAATCCAGGCCTTTCCGCGTTCAAATGAAGGAAGTGACCACTTTGTGCTTTCCTCATCGTCCTCCTGACCGTTTCCGGTTACCCAGGCGGAAGTTACAGCTGTATTTTTCATCTTCATGGTAATACCGTTTTTCCCAAAAAGCCCGAATGTACGGAGCTTAACGTCATAAACCGCAACTATCTCAACGGTTTTCCCGTCTGAAAGCACCGATGAATAGTGAAAATCTATATCATCCGTAGTTATTCCTGCAAGATTCATAAGATACTCATCAGCCTCTGCCCTGCTGCCCGCCACACATTCAGCAAATACCGCACGGAACAGCGGTTCTCCAAGCATTCCGCCTATGGAAGCGCCCCCTGAAACTGCATCTGCAAGCTGTGAAACAAGGTTTCCGGATTCTCCGGCCTCCGCCTCTGAACTCTCCCTGATATCACTGAGTCCGCTCACAGCCTCTATCGCCTCGCCCACAGTCATGCCGGCCTTTCCGGCATACTCTGTAAGGGAGAGTTTTTCGGCAATATAGCAGCAGCGTGATATCTCAGCCGCAGTCTGTGTTATACCGTACTGAACGGCACCCTCAGTTCTTACCGCAAACACAAGCGACAGAACTGTAAGGTAACCAAAGATAAATACGGACAGTGCCACAGAGGCTTCAACTGTTACTGAACCGTAAAAACGCAGTCTTTTCATCTATCTGTTTCCCGCCTTCAACTTTTTAAGTGCTCCTGTTATTTTTTTCTTTATATCAGAAATTTTTTCATCTGCTCCCGTGGCTTCAGCAATTTCCTTAGCTGTTCCCATAACAAGATCAGTATTCCTTATAAACTCTGCCGGATCGGAGGTTTCCGCTGTTGCGGAAACCTCTATGGTTCTGAAACAGTCTGCTCCGGCAAGGCCTAAAACCGAGGGGAGAGCGATTCTTTTTCGTATCTTCACTTCAACCTCTCTGCCGAACATTTTCCGGCTGACATCTATGCTGCACTCCGTATCAGCAGAGGCAAACAAAAGTCCTGAAGCATATCCCCCCGTCATCTCGGAAAATCTTTCATCAGCCTCACCCGCCCCAAGATACCTGTAAGGGCTGTTTTTTTCGTAGGCTTTTCTCACCTGTTCCCTGCCCGGCTTGTCATCACCCGGATTCAGTCCGAACCCTGTGTAAATATCCCCCAGCTCATCATATCCGGTAAATGAAATCGTCTTTGCCGCCATAACTGCTGTCGCCTTCGCTCTGGAATCGAGATATGAAATCTCAAACACATATATTCCAAGATAAATGAGAGCCGCAGCCGCAAGTATAACAACCGGATAGACAAATGCAGCCTCAATCACCTGTACCGAACCCCTCTGTTCCTTTAAAAATCTCTTAAATCTTAGCAACTTCTTTTCCTATCTTGTCAAAGATTCCGTTTACGAGATCTGTGATTCTGTCCTTGAAAATGGCCACAAGTGCCACGGTTACAACGATAATGAGAAGTATGGCAACAAGATTTGTCTCGCCCTCTTCATTTTTCATAAAGTCGGCTGCATTTTTCCTGAGTGCAAGTGCTGCACATGCTGTTCTTTCTGCTGCTCTGTCCATTGTCTTTTCAATAAAATTTTTCATAATATTATTTCTCCTTTAATCTCAAATATTTTTATTGCCTTGCACATCCGTTCTCTGCGGTCACTCCGTGCATATCGGCTAATACTTTTAGTTTTCAACATTTTCCTTAAAGCATGTTAGTAAATACAGGAACCACTATCATCATTATTATCGATACAAATATCATAAGCATTGGAAACAGAAGTTTCTGTTCCGATGAAGCGGCCTTTTTTCTTACATAATTCTTTTTCTCATCCCACTGTTCATCAGCAAGCTGCTGCAGGGATTCTGAAAGTCCGGCACTTCCCTTTTTTATATTCTGTACAAGTGACCCGGCAAATTTTCTTATTTCCTTGGTTCTGCATCTTTCCGCAAAGAGATTAAATGCATCAGTTTCCGGCATACCGTTTCTGATATCCGAACTGGTCTGCTTCATCTCACGTCCCAGTGCAGTATCGGATGATTCCGCGATCATGCTCCACGCATCTCTGAGAACCATTCCTGCATTGATAAGCAGGTTAAGTCTCATAATTACATCAGGCAGTTCACACATTATCTCCTCGTGCTTTTCCAGGGTCTTTTTCCTGACCTCACCATCAAGCACAAAGAGCATAAGCACTGAAGCTGCAGTACCGAGAAGAGCCGTAATCAGACTCCCGGATGCCGCACCGGCAAGAAGAGAAACCGGAAATAAAAGAGCTGCATATGAAATCTGAGCTCCGGTAAACAGATATGCTGTCTCTTATACACATCTCCGAGCCCACGAGACAGGCAGAAATCTC
>CAMCOJ010000134.1 GCA_945876405.1 uncultured Ruminococcus sp. | reverse complement strand
GCATACAAGGCTGTTGCCGGAAAACGTGAGTATACTGATCTGGAAAACAGATAATACAGGTAAAGCGGCAGTGTGTTTCATTAATTTTTTATGAAGTGCACTGCTGTTTTATAGTGAACGTCAAATTTATTTTGACGTTCACTATAATAATAAAAAAACACTTGTTCACACTGGTGAACAAGTGAAATTTTTGTTATTTTAATCCGCAGCATTTTTTGAACTTTTTACCACTTCCGCAGGGACACGGTGAATTTGGCGGGATTTTTTCCACTTTCCCGGACTTCGCACAGGCGTTACGTTTTAGTGCAGGTTCCGGTGAATCAACGAACCTTTTAAGTGCCTTAAATGTATCATCTGAAAGCTTTTCCCGGAAGATTTTCATAAGACCAGGGGAGGCGTTTCTGAGATCTGAGTAAATTTCATCCCGTATAAACTGTTTCAGATCAGGCGCATTCAGCGCTCTGGTTATAAAATCTGAAACAAGAGTCCAGAGGAACGGATAATACTTTGAGAATTCGGAAGTCTGCACGGGACTTTTTATGACAATATCAAGAAAAGACATCCTGGCGTCAAAAACAAGGTATCTGAGATAATCAGTATTGTCAGAAGTTGAGGCAAATCTTAACTTAGCTGTTCTCATGGCAAGAACAGTGAGCGGACTTACATCGTTTGAGTAAAGGATAAGCGATATTTCAAATTCGGCAGCAGCATTCTGAAAATCCCTGTCATCAGGAAGTGACGGAATGTGCTCTGTCATGATCTTTATCATTCTGTTTGCAGTTTCAGAAATTGTTTTGTCATTTGGAGTTCCCGCAAGGAATCTCAGTATCTTTATGAAAAACTGCTTGTTTGCTGCTTTTGGGCTGGCTGCAAGGTATTCTTTTATTAAGTCAGGCTGCAGACGGGTTTTTTTGTTTTTTGTCATGCAGTCTCCGAGCGTGGCGTAGAGCATAGCGATGCACATAGCTGCCGTATCTGAACCCGGTTTTTCCTTTTCCATTGTCTCGGACAGAACCTCTGAGAGAAGCCTGTGTTCTTCCGAATCAAGAAGATGTTCTGCAAAATCCTGTATAAGTTCAGGCGAAGGAGAATCCGCTTCGATACATTTGAGATATTGAACGGTGGCCTTTTTACCCCATTTTCTTTCGGCATATGCTTCGGCAAGAAGACGGCTCAGCTCCGGATCTGTTTCTGTTACAGGAGAGCTTTCGAGAAGTTTAACTGCTTTGCCCGGATTTCCGCTTTCGAGATATGCAGAGGCTTCAGCACATAGCTTTTTGGCATTTTCGGATATATTGTCCGAAAGAACAGTACATTTAGCCATTTTGTACTTTTCCTTTCTGTAAATTATAAAATAAAGGAGTTAAATTATGTTAAAAACATTGTATATATCAGATCTTGACGGTACACTGCTTGACAGCAGGGCTTCAGTTTCAGATACAACAGTTCGTGTACTGAATGAATTGATTTCATCAGGCGGATACTTCAGTTTTGCTACAGCAAGAACAGCTGTTACGGCCGTTCCTCTGACTGAAAAGATAAATATAAATGTGCCCGTTGTCCTGATGAATGGTGTCTGTGTCTATGATACGGAAAAAAAGGAATATGTGAAAACAGAACATATTCCTGATAAATCGTTTGAAGAAATGAACAGTGTCCTGAAAAAATTCAGTCTTTCCGGATTTTTGTTTACCATAAATAACGGTGCTCTTGAAACATACTATGAAAATCTTGACTCTGAAAGTGCCCGGAAATTCTATACGGAGCGTAAGCAGAGATACGGAAAGGCTTTTCTGCAGACTGATGACTTCATGAGATGTGCTGACAGGAATGCAGTATACTTTTCGGTCACTGACAGAAAAGAAAAACTCGAATCTGTTTACAGTCTTATGAAAAACATCAGCGGTCTGCATATTGATTTTTACCGTGATGTATATAATGATGAATTCTGGTATATGGAAGTAAGTTCAGCAGCTGCCTCAAAATACAATGCAGTTATGTTTATCCGGGAAAAATACGGATTCGGCAGAGTTGTCGGTTTCGGTGACAATCTTAACGATATACCGCTTTTCAGAGCATGTGATGAAACCTATGCTGTTGAAAATGCAAGACCGGAAGTAAAGGAGGCTGCCAGCGGAATTATTCCTTCGAACACAGATAACGGCGTAGCTGTAAAAATCTGTGAGTTATTAAAAAAGCCGCTTTGAAAATCTGCGGCAGATAAGCGTTCCCGAGGTGATTCGAACACCCGACCTACCGCTTAGGAGGCGGTCGCTCTATCCTGCTGAGCTACGGAAACATATAAAAATTTGACTTACAAAATAATTATACCACAGACCTGAAAAAATTACAATACTTTATTTTAAAAAGTTTATTTATGGTTGTACAAAGTCCGGAAATTATGATATAATGATATTGCTTATTGCCGATATTTACAGAAAGGACAGCTTAAAATGAACAGTGAAAAATATTCATTTGAAAAATTATCTGACACGGTATGGGTGTGTGCAAGCGAGGACCACCGTTTCGGAACAGATGCATTTTTGCTGACTGACTTTACTAATTACAGGAAAAATGACCTTGTGTGTGAACTTGGTACAGGCTGCGGGATAATATCCCTGATAATGTCCCGTGAAAATGCCCCTTCAGAAATATATGCAGTTGATATACAGGAAAATGCAATTGAACAGCTTAAGCTCGGAATAGAAAAAAGCGGTCTTACAAATATAATTCCGGTTTGTGCTGATCTTAAGGAACTATGGGACGGTGCACCTCTCGGACGCTGCTCGCTTGTCGTATGCAATCCGCCGTACAAAGCTGCAAATGCAGGGATAGAGAGTGCGCTTACCTCCCAGCGTATTGCACGTCATGAGGTGCTGTGTGACATAAACGATGTTTGCTGTGCGGCAGCAAAACTTCTTAAGTTCGGAGGCAGGCTGTGTATGTGCAACAGACCTGAACGTCTTGCGGATGTTATTGCTGCGATGCGGGAAAACGATATAGAACCAAAGCTTCTCAGATTTGTAAGCAATACACCTGAACAGGCTCCGTGGCTTTTCCTTATAGAGGGAAAGAAAGGCTCAAAACCGTACATGAAGGTCGCGAAGCCGCTTTATATGCAGGGAGAAAACGGGTATTCTGATGAAGTAAAAAAAATATACAGACTTAACAGTGATGAGAGGAACTGATAATATGCCGGGAACACTTTATGTACTTGGAACGCCCATCGGAAACATATCTGATATAACACTCAGAGCTCTTGATATACTGAGTGAAGTTGATTTTATAGCTGCCGAGGACACAAGAGTAACACTCAAGCTTCTGAACAAATATGATATAAAAAAACCGCTTGTAAGTTATCATGACCACAGCTCCAGACTGTGTGCCGAAGGGATAATCAGCAGGCTTGCAGCAGGGGAGAACGGTGCTGTGGTCACAGATGCAGGTATGCCCTGTATATCCGATCCGGGAGAGGGACTTGTCCGTCTCTGCTATGAAAATGATATTCCGGTCAAAGTGGTTCCGGGACCGAGTGCAGTGGTTTCTGCACTGGCGATATCGGGACTGGATACGTCCAGATTTTCGTTCGAGGGATTTCTTTCAGTTACCAGAAAACAGAGAATCGCCCATCTTGAAGAGGTAAGAAATAATAAAAATACTATGATATTCTATGAAGCTCCTCACAAGCTTGTGTCTACGCTGAAGGACATGCTTCAGTATTTCGGAGACAGACGTATATCTCTCTGCCGTGAACTCACCAAGGTCTATGAGGAAGTCATAAGATGCACACTTTCCGAAGCTATACAGTATTATGCTGATAAGTCCCCTAAAGGGGAATATGTGCTTGTAATTGAAGGCACGCCCGAGAGCGCGGAACCTGAATGCACACTTGAACAGGCTGTTGAGATGGCACGTGAACTGGTTGCCGGAGGCGAAAAAACCATATCGGCATGCAAGAAGGTTGCTGCTGAAACAGGCTACCGCAAGAGTGAACTTTATCAGCTTATAAATTCAGAAAAACAATAAATAAAGGCAGAAACCTTCGCGGTTCTGCCTTTTTTATCAGTAATCTCCTGAGGTGTCCTCCACAAGAGTAAATTCTATCTCTATGTCTGTCTGTTTTGAAGTGTCCTTTTCATCAACTCTTACAGCTTTTGCATGTACTCTGTCACCGGCACCCTTGTCATGACTGCGTATAGCATTCATAAAAGAGTCGTAGTCCACTACTTTGTCACCTTCTACTTCGACTATTATGTCGTGTTCTTTAAGACCGGATTCAGAAATGTCACATGACTCGTCCATGGAATCGATAAACAGTCCCTGCGGAAGACCTGCAGCCTCTGCCTGCTCTTTTGTAATCTCATAGAAGGTTATACCTACTTTGAATCTTCCGCTTATATGACCGTTGGCTATAAGTTCTTCTATAACAGGTTTTGCGTCGTTTATTGTGATGGCAAATCCGAGGCCTTCATAACTTGAGCTTACATATTTTGATGAGGTTATACCTATGACCTGGCCGTACATATTTACAAGTGCTCCTCCTGAGTTTCCGGGACTTATGGCGGCGTCTGTCTGAATGCAGTTCATTTCATGGCCGGTCTGGTCACCTCTGATCATTCGGTTTATACCGGATATATATCCGCCTGATATACTTCCGTGGAGACCTCCCGGATTTCCTATTGCCATAACCTGTTCACCCTGTATTACTTCATCAGAGTTTCCGAAAACTGCAGGTTTAAGGGTGTTTTTTCCGGGATTTATTTTTATTATTCCTATATCGGTTTTTGCGTCATATCCTATTATCTCGGCGTCAAATACAGTTTTGTCGCTCAGAGAAACTTTGGGATTCCTGCCTGTGTTTATGACATGGGCGTTTGTGACTATATATCCGTCCTCTGAAAGAATGATGCCGGAGCCGCTGCTTACCGGAACATCTGAGCTTTCACCGAAACAGACAATCTCAACTACTGAAGGACTGACAGCTTCGCATATACCTGCGGGCGTGAATTTTCCGTCTTCATCAGTTAGCTCTTCAGTTCCCGGACGTCCGTTCAGACCAAGTATAACAGTGGTTCTGGTTTCAGGGGAATAAAAGCCTTCTTTAAGATCAAATACACCTGAGATTATACAGTATACGGAAAATACAAGAACAAGGAAAACTGTAAATAAAAAAATAAATACTGTTGGTTTTGATATGGTTTCACCGGATTCCGTAAATCTGTTTTTGTAATCTGTGCTGCAGCTGAATCTTTCCGGCTCATATATAAGCAAATCTTTTTTTAAAGCATTTTCGGAAATTTCCTGAACGGTTTTGTTTTCTTCTGTATTAAAGGTGTTTAACTGTTCCATATAAATCCTTTCAGTTCTGCAGCTGGTCATCCGTACTGTTTAATTCAAACTTGTATCCCACACCCCATACGGTTTTCAGAGTCCATTGCTCCGAGATACCTTCAAGTTTTGCCCTGAGCCTTTTTATGTGTACGTCAACAGTACGGGAATCTCCGTAATATTCAAATCCCCAGACTTCATCAAGAAGCTGGTCGCGTGTGTATACTCTGTTAGGATTTGATGCCAGATAGTAAAGAAGTTCAAGTTCTTTTGGCGGGGCAGATGTTAAAACACCGTCTATTTTCAGTTCATACCGGGAGAGGTTTATGGAAAGTTTATCATAGGAAACTTCTTTGATGTCGGTATCTCCTGACTGGCTTGTACGACGGTAAACTGCTTTTATCCGGGCCATTACTTCCTTGATGTCAAACGGCTTGACTATATAGTCGTCTGCTCCGAGCTCAAGCCCCAGAACTTTGTCAAATGTTTCGCTGTTTGAGGTGATTATTATCAGAGGTACGTTTGATTTGCGACGAATCTCCCTGCAAATCTGCCATCCGTCAGTGTTTGATATGGTTATATCAAGAAGCACAAAGTCCGGTTTCAGTGCACTGAATTTAATCATTGCCTCTGCACCGTCATTTGAAAGAATAACATTGCAGTTTTCTTTTTCAAGAGCGGATTTGAGGGTTGTGCAGGTGTTTTTATCCTCGTCTATGATGAGGATTTTTTCCAGTGGCATTTTTGTTTTTCTCCTTTTGTTAATTTTTTATGATTAAAATGTTTATAATTTTATTATAC
>CAMCOJ010000133.1 GCA_945876405.1 uncultured Ruminococcus sp. | reverse complement strand
TAGTAATACATGTGATATAATAGTTCCGTATAATGAGGAAGCGGATAACATTATTCTTGATCTTAATTCAGATATGAATCCGGAAGAATTTGTGAATGTATCAAGAAAGGTGCAGAAATACATGATTTCTGTTTATGAAACAGTGTATAATAATCTTATAAAATCTAACGCACTGGAATTTCAGAAAAGCGGAGTGATTGCACTGAAAAAAGAATTTTTTGATGATGAGTTAGGAATAAATTTTGGTGGTTCAGTGCCGGATACATTATTATATTAAAAATAAATCCGCTGTAAAACTGAATACAGCGGATTTATTTTTGTGGTTATCAACCATGTTATTAAATTATTTTCAATCCACGCTTTTCAAATTAGCAATGAAAAACGACAAAAATATTATAGCATTTTTATTGAATTTTTTTGTAAACAAACTATTAAAATCTGTTGACAATATTTTATATAGGTGATATAATAAAGATACACTATAACCATTTTATTTAATTAGAAAAGGAGGAAGAAATGGACAAACTTGTACATAGAAATACAGTTGAGTTTCAGGTAAGTGGAAATTATGCATTATTTTCTGATGTTCTGACAAGAGCAGGGGGAGAGAAAAGTTCTTATATGATTCCAACATACGAGGCCTTAAAAGGTATATTACACAGTATATACTGGAAACCTACTATAATTTGGATTATAGACAGCGTTCGGATTATGAACCCTGTCAGAACAGAAAGAAAGGGAATCAGACCGATAAAATATGGTGGCGGGAATGATCTTGCGTTTTACACATATCTTTCCGATGTTTGTTACCAGGTCAGAGCACACTTTGTCTGGAATTATAACCGACCGGAACTTGAATGTGACAGAAATGAAAACAAACACCATAATATTGCAAGAAGGATGATTGAAAGAGGAGGCAGGCGCGACGTGTTTCTTGGCACGCGTGAATGTTCTGCTTATGTGGAGCCTTGCAGATTTGGTGAAGGGAAAAGTTACTATGATAATAGCGGTGATATTTCATATGGAATTATGGTGCATGGTATCACCTATGCTGATGAAGCGGTAAATGATGATGATAAGGGAATGATGACAGTGCGTTTCTGGAAGCCTGTTATGAGGAACGGAATAATAAATTTTATTCCGCCGGAAGAATGCACGATAAAACGTCATATAAAAGAAATGTCTGTAAAACCATTTGGAAAAGAATACAGTAATTTCAGTGGTCTTGAAGAGTTTAACGGAGGTGAGGCACTTGAGCTGGACTGAAGAATTATATCAGGTTTATGAAAATAATTGCGGCAGAGAGTTTGACGGAGAAGATGATATGCTTATTCCTGTTTCACATTCAACGGCAAAAGCTCAGATTGAGGTTACGTTGCGTGATGATGGAAATATAATAAATGCTTCATCTGTTAATAAGGAACAATCAACTACTATTATTCCTGTTACTGAAGACTCCGGTACAAGAAGCAGTGGAATTTGTCCTATGCCATTTGCGGACAAGCTTGTATATATAGGCGGTGACTATGGAAAATACAGCTCTGGTAAGTGCAAAGATAATTCAGCTCATTTTTCGATGTACATGGAACAACTAAGAAAATGGAATGAAAGTGAATATTCTCATCCGGCTGTTAATGCTGTTTATAAATATCTGGAAAAGGAGACGCTTGTTTCTGATCTTATAGAATATGGTATTCTTGAAACAGATGAAAAAACAGGTAAGCTGAAAGAAAATAGAAAAATAGACGGTATCGAACAGGATAGTTCTTTTGTACGTTTTATTGTAAACTATTCGGATGATTTCGAACGTGAAAACAGAACATGGCTTGACAGAACATTATATGACAGCTTCATTAGTTTTAACCAGACGCTTTTTGAAAACACTCAGCTATGTTATGCTACAGGAAAGGAGTTGCCTGTTACATATAAACATCCTGCAAAAATCAGAAATGCAGGAGATAAAGCCAAGCTTATTTCATCAAATGATGAGAGCGGATTTACTTACAGAGGAAGATTCAGCAATAAAGAACAGGCTATATCTGTTGGATATGATTTTTCCCAGAAAGTTCATAAATCACTCAGCTGGCTTATCTCACGTCAGGGTATGCCATTTGGTTCAATGAACATTATAATCTGGGCCTCTGCTATGCAGGATGTCGATAAAGATTTAATATTCAAGTCATCTGATGGTTTTATGTTCGATGATGATATAGATGATGAACCAATAATTCCGGATACTGAACCTAAACACAAGGAAATATTGGAAAAGATGATATTTGGTAAAAAAGAAAGTTATGCTCCGCATTCTAAAATAATGATTATGGGTGTAGATGCTGCAACTACCGGTAGGTTGTCGGTTTCTATGTATTCCGAACTGGAGAGTTCAGGATTTTTTAACAATATACTGAACTGGCATATGGATATGTCGTGGAATAGATTTAGCCCTAAACTTAAACAGTATATATTCAATAGTTTTAGTTTGTATGAAATCATAAATTGTGCTTTTGGATTGGAACAGGGCGGAACACTTACAAGTAAACCGGAAATTGTCAAGGATAATATTTTAAGACTCATACCATGCGTCACTGAAGGACGTTCTGTTCCGTACGATATTGTACAGGCACTGTTCAGAAAAGCCTCAAATCCGCTTGCTTATGAAAAGTCTTACAATCACCGTACAGTTTTAGAAACAGCCTGTGGTTTGATAAAAAAGAATAATCTAAAACGAGGAGGAATAACTAATATGGCATATAATCCAAATGAAACAGACAGAAGTTATCTTTATGGATGTTTACTGGCAATAGCTGATAAGGCTGAAAGCATTACGTATGATGAAAAAGACAGAGACAGCAGGATTACTAACGCAAGACGTTACTGGAGTTCTTTTTCATCGCGACCTTATGTAACCTGGAAAAGAATAGAGGAATCTCTAAGACCTTATTTGAATAAGATGTATGGACCTACCAGGAGAAAATATGAGGCATTACTTAATGAAGTTCACAGCAAATTCAAAAATAATGATTATGAAGAAAATACGGCACTTGAAACATCGTATTTACTTGGATATCATCATTTTATGATGTATATGAAAAAAGATAATAACAAGGATTAACAGGAGGAAATATTATGGGTACTTTACAGAACAAAATTGATTTTTCAGTTATTTTTACAGCAAAAAATGCAAATCCAAACGGTGATCCGCTTAATGGAAACAGACCACGTGAAAACTTTAATGGATACGGTGAGATTTCTGATGTATGTATAAAGAGAAAGATCAGAAATCGTCTTCAGGATATGGGCGAAAAGATTTTCGTTCAGTCAGACGAAAGATGTGATGACGGTTGTGACAGTCTTAGAAGCAGAGCGGACAATAATGAAGCTCTTAAGGCAATTAGTAAGGGTAAAAATACTAATCGTGATGACTTTGCCAAAACTGCTTGTGATGAATGGATAGATGTAAGAAGTTTTGGTCAGGTGTTTGCTTTCAAAGGTGATAATGTATCAGTAGGGGTTAGAGGTCCGGTTTCAATACAGCAGGCAGTAAGTGTATCTCCTGTTGATATTGTAAGCATGCAGATTACAAAAAGTGTTAACAGCGAAGGCGGAAAAGAAGGAAAAGCTTCTGATACAATGGGTATGAAACACAGAGTGGAATTTGGTCTGTATGTTGTGAATGGAAGTATTAATTGTCAGCTTGCAGAGAAAACAGGATTTACTGATGATGATGCAGAGAAGATAAAAGAAGCTCTAAAAACATTATTTGAAAATGATGCATCATCTGCACGTCCGGAAGGAAGTATGGAAGTTTGTCGTCTTTACTGGTGGAAGCATGATTGTAAGACTCCAAAAAATTCATCTGCAAAAGTTCACCGTTCATTAAAAATAGCAGTTAAGGACAAGGTTTCGAGACCATCATCATTTGATGATTATGACATAACTCTTGAAAAGCTTGATGGCGTTGAACCTGAGGTTTATGATTTGATGTGACATATATGTATAATGAAGATGAATATTTAATGCTTTCCGGAATTCAGCATTTTGCTTTTTGCCGCAGACAATGGGCACTGATACATATTGAACAGCAATGGGCTGAAAATTTCAGAACTGCAGACGGGAAAATTATGCACAATAATGTTCATGACAGTTCTTTTAATGAAAAGCGCAAAAATGTAATAATCACAAGAGGGATGGCTGTTTCCTCTTCAGAATTAGGCATTTCAGGAGAATGCGATGTTGTAGAATTTCATCTTTCTGATAAAGGTGTGGCTTTGTATGGCAGAAAGGAAAGATATATTCCTGTTCCAGTTGAATATAAACGTGGTGAACCCAAGGAAGACGATAGTGATGCTATGCAGCTCGCAGCTCAGGCGATGTGTCTTGAACATATGCTTTGCTGTAACATAGAGTATGGATATCTTTATTATGGTGAAATACGGCATCGTGTAAAAATATTTTTTGATGTTGACTTAAGGGACAAGACAAAATCAGCTATTGAAGAAATGCATAAATTATACAGCACAAGACACACTCCAAAGGTAAAAAGAAAAAAAGCCTGCAATGCTTGCTCATTAAAAGATATTTGTCTTCCTGTAATATGCGGAAATAAGACTGCATCAGAATATATAAATAATATCTTTGATACAGGAGACCGAAAAGATGAAGAAATTACTTAACACTCTTTATATAACAACGCCTGAACGATATCTTTCATTAGATGGTGAGAATGTTGTTATCAGTGCTGAACACAGTAATATAGGCAGAATTCCGCTTCATAACATTGATTCAATAATTATTTTTGGAGCTTCAGGTGCAAGTCCGGCTTTAATGGGAAAGTGCGTAGAAAATAATATTTCTCTTGTTTTTATGACACGCAGCGGAAGATTTTTATGCCGCACTGAAGGAACAGTAAGTGGAAATGTTATTTTACGAAGACAGCAGTATAGACTTGCTGATGATAAATGTGAAAGCCTTAAAATAGCCAGAAATATGATTGCAGGGAAAATATTTAACAGCAGGTATTCTGTAGAGAGGACTATTCGAGACCATTCTCTTAGAATTGATATCGAAAAATTCAGGAAAAAATCTTCTTATTTATTTGATTCAGCCAAAAGCAGTTTGAAAGTAAATGATTTTGATACGCTTAGGGGAATGGAAGGAGAAGCTGCATCAGTATATTTTTCTGTATTTGATGATATGATTTTGCAGCAAAAGGAGGATTTTTATTTTCATGGCAGAAATAAAAGACCGCCTCTTGACAATGTTAATGCACTTCTGTCATTTGCGTATTCATTAATGACAAATATGTGTACATCTGCTTTGGAATCAGTAGGGCTGGATCCATATGTTGGATTTATGCATACTGATCGACCTGGAAGAGCGTCATTATCTCTGGACTTAATAGAAGAATTCAGATCGGTTATTTGTGACAGATTTGTAATTTCTGTTATAAACAAAAAAATAATAAACGATAAAGATTTTCAAAAAAGGGAAGATGGAGCTGTTCTTCTTTCTGAAGATGCAAGAAAAGTTTTTCTTAATTCATGGCAAAAGTATAAATATGAAGAAATCAAACATCCTTTTCTTGGGGATAAAATTGAACGTGGTATGCTGCCTTACGTTCAGGCACTTTTGCTTGCAAGATATATTCGTGGTGATCTTGATGAATATCCGGTATTTATGTGGAAGTGATTATTATGATGGTACTAATAACATATGATGTAAACACAGAAACAAAAGAAGGTAAAAAGAGATTAAACAAGGTTGCAAAGCAATGTGTTAATTATGGTGTAAGAGTTCAGAATTCAGTTTTTGAATGTGTAATGGATGCAGCCAAATGCAGAGAAGTAAAGCAGAAACTGATGACTATTATCGACTCTAAAAAAGACAGTTTAAGATTTTATTATCTTGGAGATAATTATAAAACTAAGATAGAACATATAGGCAGTAAAGAACCTATAAAAGTTGATGAGCCATTGATTTTTTAATTTTGCGAATATCAAGCTCACATAAAAAAGACTATAGATTCGCAAGTGATTATTGGTATATATATTTGTTTTAATGTTAAAATAATTTTTGATTTTAAATTTTTACTTGAAAATTTTTGTAGAAGTTGATAATATTTATGGATATGTATATGTCCTTTTG
>CAMCOJ010000132.1 GCA_945876405.1 uncultured Ruminococcus sp. | reverse complement strand
GGCAATATAAATAAAATAATTATAGTGAAAGTCAAATTTATTTTGACGTTCACTAAAATTATCAAATCCACAGAGGAGAAACTTTTACTATGAAAATGCTCGACATTTACGAAGAACTTAAGAAAAATTCCTACCCTGGCAGAGGTATTGTAATTGGCAGATCTGCCGACGGAAAAAAAGCTGCGACAGCTTACTTCATCATGGGCAGAAGCGTAAACTCACGTAACCGTGTATTTACAGCCACATCAGACGGAATAAAGACAGAAGCTGCTGATCCTTCAAAGCTTTCCGATCCGCATCTTATCATATATTCACCAGTAAGAAAACTCGGTAATATCACAATCGTAACAAACGGTGATCAGACAGATACAATCTACGATAACATGGCAAAGGGTCAGACATTTGAACAGTCTCTCAGAACAAGAGAGTACGAAGATGATGCTCCGAACTACACACCAAGAATTTCAGGTATCATGGAAATAGAAAACGGTTCATACAGCTATTCCATGTCTATTCTCAAGTCAGCAGACGGAAATCCTGACTGTGTTGAAAGATTCACATACAACTATTCTGCTCCTCTTGCAGGCACAGGACATTTTATCCACACATATATGGGTGACGGAAATCCGCTTCCAAGTTTCGAAGGTGAACCTGAAAAAATTTCAGTTCCTGATGATATTAATGAATTCACAGAAAACCTCTGGGCATCACTCAATCCAGACAATAAGGTTTCGCTCTTTGTTCGCTATATCGATATCGAAACAGGTGCTGAAGAGACAAAGATTGTAAATAAGTTTGAAAAAATCTGATACGGAGGAACTAAAATAATGGCAAACGAAATGCTTTTAAAATATGGATGTAATCCTAACCAGAAGCCTTCAAGAGTATATATGGAAGACGGAAAAGATCTTCCGATTGAAGTACTTAACGGCAAGCCTGGATATATAAATCTTCTCGATGCATTTAACGGCTGGCAGCTTGTAAGAGAACTTAAGGCTGCAACAGGTTACTGTGCTGCAACTTCATTCAAGCACGTTTCACCGGCAGGTGCTGCTATCGGCAAGCCGCTCACAGAAACAGAGGCAAAGATTTACTTTGTTGATGATCTTGGTGAACTCACACCAATGGCTGCAGCATATGCAAGAGCAAGAGGTGCGGACAGAATGTCATCATACGGTGACTTCATTGCACTTTCTGATGAATGTGATGCATGTACAGCAAAGATGATTCAGAGAGAAGTGTCTGACGGTATTATCGCTCCTTCATATACAGACGAAGCACTCGAAATTCTCAAGTCAAAGAGAAAGGGTACTTACAACATCATTAAGATAGATGCTGACTACGTACCGGCTCCTGTTGAAACAAAGCAGGTATTCGGAGTTTCTTTTGAACAGGGAAGAAACGAACTGAAGATTGACAATGATATGCTTACAAATATTGTAACTGACAACAAGAACATTCCTGATGACAAGAAGGATGATCTCGTTATAGCTCTTATCACTCTTAAGTACACACAGTCCAACTCTGTATGCTATGTTAAGAACGGACAGGCTATCGGTATCGGTGCAGGCCAGCAGTCAAGAATTCACTGTACAAGACTTGCCGGCAACAAGGCAGATAACTGGTGGCTCAGACAGCATCCAAAGGTTATGGGACTTCAGTTTGTTGATGATATCAGAAGACCTGACAGAGACAATACAATTGACGTATATATATCTGATGAATACGAAGATGTTCTTGCTGAAGGCGAATGGCAGAGACTGTTCAAGGTTAAGCCTGAAGTTCTTACAGCTGAAGAAAAGAAGGAATGGCTTGCAAAGAACACTGACGTATGTCTTGGCTCAGATGCGTTCTTCCCGTTCGGTGACAATATCGAAAGAGCAAAGAAGAGCGGTGTTGCATATATTGCAGAACCGGGCGGCTCAATCAGAGATGATCATGTTATCATGACATGCAACAAGTACAATATCGCAATGGCATTTACAGGAATCAGACTTTTCCATCACTGATATTAATACAATAATTATTTCTGTATCGCAGATGCGGATAAAATCTGCATTTGCGATATATGTTTATTATAGGAGGTATATTTAAAATGAATGTACTCGTAGTAGGCGGCGGCGGACGCGAACATGCTCTTGTTATGAAAATTCATGAGAGCAGCAAGGTAGACAAGATTTACTGTGCACCTGGTAACGGTGGAATTTCAAGATATGCAGAATGTTTAAGTGATATCAAGGCAACTGATATTGACGGAGTTGTTGCAGCTGCAAAGAAGATCAGTGCCGACCTCGTTGTTGTAGCTCCTGATGATCCCCTTGTTCTTGGCATGGTTGATGCTCTTAACAAGGAAGGCTTTGCAACATTTGGTCCTGACAAGGCTGCCGCAATTATCGAAGGCAGCAAGGTTTTCTCAAAGGAACTCATGAAGAAGTACAATATTCCTACAGCTTCATATGAGGTTTTCTCGTCAGCAGTTGATGCAGTAAATTATCTTAAGGAAAAGAATGAATATCCTGCTGTTGTTAAAGCTGACGGTCTTGCTCTTGGCAAGGGTGTAATTATCGCACAGAACTTTGAAGAAGCTGAAGATGCTGTAAAATCAATTATGGAAGACAGAATTTTCGGTGCAAGCGGTTCAAAGATAGTTATTGAGGAATTCCTTACAGGTCCTGAAGTTTCCGTTCTTTGCTTTACAGACGGCAAGACAATCAAACCTATGATTTCCTCAATGGACCACAAGAGAGCTCTTGACGGAGATCAGGGACTCAATACAGGCGGTATGGGAACAATTGCTCCGAACCCGTACTATACAGAAAAGATTGCACAGGAATGTATGGAGACTATTTTCAGACCTACAGTGGAAGCTATGAATATGGAAGGAAGAACATTCAAGGGATGTCTTTACTTTGGACTCATGCTCACACCAAAGGGACCTAAGGTTATTGAATACAACTGCCGTTTCGGTGATCCGGAAACACAGGTAGTTCTTCCTCTTCTTGATACTGATATAATAGACATTATGATGGCAATTTATAACGAGAACCTTGATTCAGTAAACGTAAGATGGAAAAATGAAGCTGCAGCATGTGTTGTAATGGCAAGTGGCGGATATCCGAAGAAATATGAAACAGGTAAGGTTATCGAAGGACTTGATGCAAAGGGACAGGTAAGCGGAGCATTTGTTTACCATGCAGGAACAAAGTTTGAAGATGACAAATTTTTTACGGCCGGTGGACGTGTTCTTAATGTTACAGCTACAGGTAAAACACTTAAGGAAGCTATTGAGCAGTCATACAGCTGTGTTAAGAAAATTGGTTTTGAAAACAGTCACTGCCGTTCAGATATCGGTGCGAGAGCTCTCGCAGCTGAAAATTAAGACCGGTTTCTGCGGAGGTGTCCTGCTTGAACAGATTTAACAGGATTAATAACTTCAGAGGCTATACAAAGATAGGTCTGCTTTCAAATTTAATGTTTGTTCTGTTCATAATAGTAACAATGATATATTATTCCTATTATCTCAGAACCGGCAATATAAGCGCAATAGTGGAGTTTATTGCGTATTCAATTGAAGTATCAGGATTTTTGCTTATGGCTGTATCTGTTGTTGGATATGCTGTTAAGCTGAGAGACAGACTGCTGTTAAAAATATTTATGTCATTATATTTCGTTGTTGAATTTATAATAATGATATTTGACTTTAACGTAATAGATGTATCAGAATTTTATACTCCGGCCTCGAAAGCCTTGATTTTGTCTCACTGTGTTTTTTCAGTTTTTGTTATAATGTGTTATTTGCAGCTTGAGACAAACAGTAAGCAGATACAGTATGCCGTTTCAATTGCTGCTGTTATTTCTATGCTTGCATCCTTCTCAATTGTTTTCAATGTTCGCGTATACGCCAGCGTTCTTGTCAACTCTCTGGCATATATAGTTCTCTATTCTCTTGTACTTTTCTTTGATAAAAGAGATGAGATATACGTGGACTGTCACGGGGACGTGGCAAAAGTTTATGAGGACAAAGGCTTTTTTGACGATGAAGAATAGATAGATTTCAAAAAACATGAATCGATTATTTGATTCATGTTTTTTGAATAATACGGGTAAAAGGAATTAATACTATATGAATGCAGAAACTAAAAAAACAAATGTAATTCTTGCCGCTGTAGATACAGGAGAATATGATATTGAAAGTTCAATCGCTGAACTTGAAGAACTGACAAAAACGGCAGGTGGTATAGTTGTCGGGGTCATAACTCAAAAGAGACCTGCATGTGATCCTGGTTGGTGTATGGGAGCAGGTCGTCTTGAAGAACTCTCGGAAATGTGTATAAACCTTAATGCTGAACTCATTGTTTTCGATCATGAACTCAGTGCGACCCAGATAAGAAATATTGAAGAACTGACAGATGTCAGAGTAATTGACAGAACAATGCTGATACTGGATATTTTTGCGGCAAGGGCAAGAACCAGCGAAGGTAAACTTCAGGTTGAACTTGCTCTTCAGAAATACAGGCTTCCTCGACTTACAGGTATGGGTGTCGAACTTTCACGACTGGGTGGCGGTATAGGTACAAGAGGACCGGGTGAAACCAAGCTTGAAACCGATCGGCGTCATATTAAACGAAGGATAAATATGCTTGAGGACGAACTCAGACTTCTTGAGGAAAGAAGAATGAGAATGAGACAGAGACGGAAAAAGGACAGTGTGCTTACAGCGGCAATAGTTGGTTATACTAATGTAGGAAAGTCCACATTGTTAAATGCACTTACTGAAGCAGGTGTTCTTGCGGAAAACAAGCTTTTTGCCACTCTTGATACTACTTCACGTTCAATTGAACTTCCTGACGGAAGAAGTGTTATGCTCATAGATACTGTTGGTCTTATCAGAAGACTTCCTCACAGCCTTGTTGAAGCATTCAAATCAACTCTTGAAGAAGCTGCTTCTGCCGATCTTATTATTGAGATAATAGATTCTTCTTCACCGGAGGCACCTGAACAGATAAAGGTAACTCACGACCTGCTTGAAGAACTCGGATGTGAAAATATACCTCATATGTATGTTCTGAACAAGTGTGACAAGGGTGAACCTGCGGTAACTCTTCCGTCGGATCTTCCGCAGGTAAAAATCTCGGCACTGAACAAAACCGGATTTGACAGACTTCTTTCCGTTGTCTGTGAGCTTCTGCCTGAAACAGCAAAAAGAATGAAGCTGGTTATCCCTTATGACCAGAGCGGACTTCTAAGTAAAATCCGCAGTCTCGGAAAAGTATACTTGGAAGAATACTCTGAGAACGGTATACTGACAGAAGCACTTGTTGATGTAAGACTTCAGAAAATGTGCGAAGAATTTGAAATAAAAAATGATATTTGATTCGAAGGGAAGAATAATTTATGAATACCGTTCTGCTGAATCAGATGCTTCAGCTTTTTATGATAATGGGTGTCGGATACGTTCTTTTTAAACTGAAATATATAGATATACCATTCAGTCAGAAACTTACAAAACTTTTGCTTGATATAACTCTGCCGTTTATGATTTTATCGTCGGTAATGAGTGGAAGTGCCGATAAGGATTTTTCAAAGATAGGTATTGTTTTTGTTGTTTCATTCAGTATGTATGTGGTTCTCACTGTGCTGAGCATAATTGTCGTAAAAATATTTCGTTTTCCGCTGAAAGAACAGGGAATGTATATGTTTATGCATATGTTTTCCAATACTGCATTCATGGGATTTCCGGTTATCAGCGCCTTGTTCGGAAACGAGGCTATGATTTATACAGCCATTCTGAACATATTTTTCAATCTTTTTGCATTTACAGTCGGCATAGTTATGGTGAACTATGATGCTTCTGAAAAGAAGAAAGGGACATCATTTTCAGAGATGTTTGATCTGAAAAATCTTCTCACTCCGGGAACAACAGGTTCACTGGCAGCAGTCGTAATCTATTTTATTCCGGTTGAATTTCCGTCTGTGATAAGAGGAGTATTTTCATCAGTGGGAGGACTTACTTCAACACTGGCCATGATTCTTATCGGTTCTACTCTTGCAAAGATGCCTGTGAATATTATTTTTAACGACTGGCGTGTGTATTTGTTCCTGTCTCTTATACACATCTCCGAGCCCACGAGACAGGCAGAAATC